>NZ_LMQJ01000023.1:0-122500 GCF_001424605.1 Bradyrhizobium sp. Leaf396 | reverse complement strand
CTCACCTTCAACCTGCTCATGGCTAGATCACTAGGTTTCGGGTCTAATACAACGAACTTGACGCCCTATTCAGACTCGCTTTCGCTACGCCTTCGCCTATCGGCTTAAGCTTGCTCGTTAAATTAAGTCGCTGGCCCATAATACAAAAGGTACGATGTCACCCAGAACGAATCTTGAGCTCCATCTGTTTGTAGGTGTCCGGTTTCAGGTCTATTTCACTCCCCTCGTCGGGGTGCTTTTCACCTTTCCCTCACGGTACTGGTTCACTATCGGTCGCTGAGGAGTACTTAGGCTTGGAGGGTGGTCCCCCCGTGTTCAGACAGGATTGCACGTGTCCCGCCTTACTCGTGGATACATCATCGCATTACTCGTACGGGGCTATCACCCTCTGAGGCCCAGCTTTCCTGACTGGTTCCGATTGTCTTTGATGTATCACTGGCCTGGTCCGCGTTCGCTCGCCACTACTAACGGAGTCTCTGTTGATGTCCTTTCCTCCAGGTACTTAGATGTTTCAGTTCCCTGGGTTCGCTTGAAACCTCCTATGTATTCAGAAGTCTCATACCTTCTCTTGATAACCGGAAATCCAAAACCTTGCGGTCATGGTCCCGATCATTTCTGGTCGAACCCCAAAACCCAAGGTCTTGGAGTTCCGGCTATCGAAGGTGGGTTTCCCCATTCGGAAATCCGCGGATCAAAGCTTCTTCGCAGCTCCCCACGGCTTATCGCAGCGTAGCACGTCCTTCATCGCCTCTCAGCGCCAAGGCATCCACCGAACACCCTTAAGGCACTTGATTGCTCTCATTATCAATGTCCACACACTCGGCAGAATGTTGTCTGCAGAATTGCCTTGCGGCACGCGCCCTCGATGAACGCTATCTGCAGCCGGACATTGACTAGAAAGACCAGCTTGCTTCGTAAGATCGTTCCGATAGCGAGGCGGTCAAGCTTCGCTAAAAGGATCATTTTACAACTCGCATTCAACCTTACGGTTGAAGGCGAGCGCCGAAAATGATCCGGAGATAATGAAGGATCCGCGCAACAACCTGCTGCACGACCCAACTCGGATCGATCTCCTCTTTACGATGTCAGAAAACACGCATCTTGCTGTCTATCCAGACTAGCAGGATGCGAAGTGATGTTTCGCGGACGACGATACCAGATCTCGGTGATCAAACCATCTGGTGGAGCCAGACGGGATCGAACCGACGACCTCATGCTTGCAAAGCACGCGCTCTCCCAGCTGAGCTATGGCCCCGTAACCAGAAGACGAATGCTCACTCGATGAAAGTGGTGGGCCTGGGAAGACTTGAACTTCCGACCTCACGCTTATCAAGCGCGCGCTCTAACCAACTGAGCTACAAGCCCCTAACGCTATCCTCATCAGGACTAGGGTCTTGCTTGCGCACACCGGCGACCAGCGCCGAATGCAATCGCACAGCGCAGCCCCGGCGCGTGTTCGTCCGCGAAGAAAGAGAAACGAAGACGGCGAAATCCCGCCAATGCAGCTCAACGATCTGGCGATCTGTTGGCCACTGATGTTTCTAAAACGGTTCGATAGAAGCAAGCTTCTGAAGAACCATCCTTAGAAAGGAGGTGATCCAGCCGCAGGTTCCCCTACGGCTACCTTGTTACGACTTCACCCCAGTCGCTGACCCTACCGTGGCCGGCTGCCTCCCTTGCGGGTTAGCGCACCGTCTTCAGGTAAAACCAACTCCCATGGTGTGACGGGCGGTGTGTACAAGGCCCGGGAACGTATTCACCGTGGCGTGCTGATCCACGATTACTAGCGATTCCAACTTCATGGGCTCGAGTTGCAGAGCCCAATCCGAACTGAGACGGCTTTTTGAGATTTGCGAAGGGTCGCCCCTTAGCATCCCATTGTCACCGCCATTGTAGCACGTGTGTAGCCCAGCCCGTAAGGGCCATGAGGACTTGACGTCATCCCCACCTTCCTCGCGGCTTATCACCGGCAGTCTCCTTAGAGTGCTCAACTAAATGGTAGCAACTAAGGACGGGGGTTGCGCTCGTTGCGGGACTTAACCCAACATCTCACGACACGAGCTGACGACAGCCATGCAGCACCTGTGCTCCAGGCTCCGAAGAGAGGGTCACATCTCTGCGACCGGTCCTGGACATGTCAAGGGCTGGTAAGGTTCTGCGCGTTGCGTCGAATTAAACCACATGCTCCACCGCTTGTGCGGGCCCCCGTCAATTCCTTTGAGTTTTAATCTTGCGACCGTACTCCCCAGGCGGAATGCTTAAAGCGTTAGCTGCGCCACTAGTGAGTAAACCCACTAACGGCTGGCATTCATCGTTTACGGCGTGGACTACCAGGGTATCTAATCCTGTTTGCTCCCCACGCTTTCGTGCCTCAGCGTCAGTATCGGGCCAGTGAGCCGCCTTCGCCACTGGTGTTCTTGCGAATATCTACGAATTTCACCTCTACACTCGCAGTTCCACTCACCTCTCCCGAACTCAAGATCTTCAGTATCAAAGGCAGTTCTGGAGTTGAGCTCCAGGATTTCACCCCTGACTTAAAGACCCGCCTACGCACCCTTTACGCCCAGTGATTCCGAGCAACGCTAGCCCCCTTCGTATTACCGCGGCTGCTGGCACGAAGTTAGCCGGGGCTTATTCTTGCGGTACCGTCATTATCTTCCCGCACAAAAGAGCTTTACAACCCTAGGGCCTTCATCACTCACGCGGCATGGCTGGATCAGGGTTGCCCCCATTGTCCAATATTCCCCACTGCTGCCTCCCGTAGGAGTTTGGGCCGTGTCTCAGTCCCAATGTGGCTGATCATCCTCTCAGACCAGCTACTGATCGTCGCCTTGGTAGGCCATTACCCTACCAACTAGCTAATCAGACGCGGGCCGATCTTTCGGCGATAAATCTTTCCCCGTAAGGGCTTATCCGGTATTAGCACAAGTTTCCCTGTGTTGTTCCGAACCAAAAGGTACGTTCCCACGCGTTACTCACCCGTCTGCCGCTGACGTATTGCTACGCCCGCTCGACTTGCATGTGTTAAGCCTGCCGCCAGCGTTCGCTCTGAGCCAGGATCAAACTCTCAAGTTGGACTTGAACTTTGAACCGGCTGATCACAACGTTTGACGAGGTCCCACCATTATCGACCGAAGTCGATGTGCTGCCTGCGATTCACATCGCTGGCAACGATGGTGTTTCCTTTAAAACGTGTACCGCCGAAGTCTTTCGTCCGGTCTCGATCAGAAAAGCCGAAGCTTTCCAGAAGCGAGACCCGCAAGGACTCCGCCGTCCACGTTTCTCTTTCTTCATCTTCACTTGTCAAACAGCCCGGGACCGTGGAGGCCCCAACCTTCCGGCTTGGAAGGGTTCCGACACCCTTACCGACGATGAATGACTCCAACCGACTGGTGTCGATTGTTGTGTCACTCAACAAGGTGAGGAGCATCAGTGGCGCGTTCGCTCGCCTTGGTCAGTGACCCGGCGGCGCCGCGCTCAGTGGTTGGGGTTATAGGCCCCGCCTTCCGGGCTGTCAACGCCAATCGTCAACAAATCGTCGCACAGCGGGATGACGAAAAAATTTGCATGTTTGCAAGCACTTAGGAAGACGCTGGGCGGGCGAACCGAGTTCGCCCGAAGAAAAAACTGAAAAAAAGTTTGGGCCCTGGAGGGCTCCGCAGGGCTCATGGGACGGGCTCACGGCGCCGCGCCGGGGCTGCCCCTGGCGCCGTCCGCTTCAGCAAGTATTTTCCATGTCAGGCGCCGTACTTGAGCCACATTCCCGCGGCGTTCTGATAAGAGACAAGCTTGAATCGCGGGATGCCTGTGGGGGCTGCCGGCGATTTTCATGGGGTCAGAGGAAGGCGATCTTGCAGATGACGCGACCTTCCTTCGGCGTTCGAGAGACATCGAGAGAGCTTTATCCGTCCAGTTGTTCGTAATTTCGGCCGGCCCCAGCGAAGGGGCTTTCTGAGCGCGGACGCCTGTGCGGCTTGCCTTTTCCGGCGATCCCCCTTGAAGAGGGCGACCAGGGAAAAGGTTCGAAGCGAGCTTTCTCGGGGTCGTTGATTGGGGGACTTGGGTTGAACCACAGGACGTCACGCGGCACTTTCGGGCGCGAGACCGGGATCATCGATCTCGGCCACGAGCCGCCGCTGTCCGTCGATGGCTCCGAAGCCGCCGTGATCGACCGTCGCCGCGTCTCGGTGCAATGGTTCAGTGGGACAATTCTGACCGGACTCTGCGGCGCAGCCCTGATCGGCGGCGCCGTTTTCGCATCGCTCGACGGCGAAATGACCTTCGCCAAGGTGCCGGAGCGGGTCGAAGGAGCGCTGCGCGGTGCATTCGGCGCCGCCGATCGCGCGGCCACGCTGCACAAGAGCGATCGCCTGCCGCCGCCGAGCGAATCCACGGCCTCGCGCAACATCGTGCGCGTCTCGACGGTTGCCCGCGTCGGTAGCCGCGACGTGATGCGGGTGCGCCCCTTCGTCCGGATCGCCGGAAATTTGTCGATGACGACGAGCGACCTGTCGGCGAAGATCCCACCGTTCAACGCCCAGCGCCTGCTCACCGATGTCGGCTCCGATCCGAAGACGGCATCCGACGATCCCAACAATCCGGAAGCCGTCGAGCCCGACGCGGAAGTGTCCTTCGTCACCAAGGACCTGTCGGCGGTGCTGCCGAAGGCCAAGATTTCCGCGGTGGTGGCGCTCGACGATATCCTGATGCGGGTCCGCGACGCCGCCAACTGGCGCGGCAATGGCGGCGTGCGTTACGCCTCGCTTGCCAATGCCACGGCCGACATCTCCGGCGCGACCGGCCCCTCCGACATCAAGATGGCCTACGCCACCGAAACGTCCTCGTCCGATCCCTATGCCGGTTTCGAGACGCGCGTGGTGCCGGAGAACGTCACGCTGCTGCCCAAGACCAAGGAGCAGATCACCGGCGGCAATCCCAACGGCGAACGCGTCCACATGGTCAAGAAGGGCGACAGCGTCGCTGGCGTGCTGCGCGATCTCGGCGCGACCGCCGAGGAGATCAAGGCCATCACGGCAACGCTCGGCCCGCGCGGCCGCGATGGCGGCCTCAAGGAAGGCGAGAAGCTCCGCATCCTGATGGCGCCCGCAAGCCCCGGCGCGCGCCTGCAACCCTACCGTGTCGTCATCGCCAACGAGACCATGGTCGAGGCGATTGCCGCATTGTCCGATCTCGGCAAATACGTCGCGGTCGACGTCTCCAGCATGAATACCGTCGCGGACGCTGCGGCCAACGCCAGCAGCGACGACGACAGCGATGACGACGGCTCCGGCGTGCGGCTCTACCAGAGCATCTACGAGACGGCGATGCGCAACAAGGTGCCGATGCCCGTCATCGAGGACATGATCAAGATCTACTCCTACGACGTCGATTTCCAGCGCAAGGTGCAGCCGGGCGACTCGTTCGATGTTTTCTACGCCGGTGAGGACGAGGGCGTGACGTCGAGCGAAAAGAACGAGGTGCTGTTCGCCTCGCTGACCGTCGGCGGCGAGACCAAGAAATACTATCGCTACCAGAGCCCCGACGATGGCGTCGTCGACTACTACGACGAGACCGGCAAGAGCGCGAAAAAGTTCCTGGTCAGAAAGCCCGTCAACAACGCCATCATGCGCTCCGGTTTCGGCGGCCGCCGTCACCCGATCCTGGGCTATGTGAAGATGCATACCGGCGTCGACTGGTCGACCTCCTACGGCACGCCGATCTTCGCCTCCGGAAACGGCATGATCGAGAAGGCCGGCCCCGAGGGCGGCTACGGCAAGTACATCCGCATCAAGCACGCCAACGGCTATGAGACCGCCTATGGCCACATGTCGGCCTTCGCCAAGGGCATGGAGCCCGGCAAGAAGGTGCGGCAGGGCCAGGTGATCGGCTTCGTCGGTTCGTCGGGCCTGTCGACCGGTCCGCACGTCCATTACGAGATCCTGGTCAATGGCCGCTTCGTCGATCCGATGCGCGTGAAGCTGCCGCGCGGTCGTTCGCTGGAAGGCCCGATGCTGGCAAGCTTCGAAAAGGAGCGCGACCGGCTCGAGGGCATGATGAGCGGCCGTGGCAGCGCCATCGCCCGCATGTCGGACGCAACGGGCGGTCCCTTGCAGGTCACCAACCGGTAGGTCGGCAACGCCGATTTCGACGGACATTTTCGAACAAGATTTCAAACGATGACGCGGCACAGCGAGGCGCGCTTGGCGGTGTCGCAACGTCAAGTTTCGTTTGCCAAAGCCGCTGGACGGGCGAATACTTTCCAAAAAAAAACGGGAGGTCTCGCCATGAAGAATGGGCTCGCCTGCGCAGCTGTCGTCGCTGCGCTGTTCTCAGCCACGACCGCTTCGGCCGACGGCTGGGAGGTCACAAGGCTCGTTCCAGGCTCGGCCTTCCACGGCGTGCACGGGCTCGCGGTCGACAAAGCCGGCCATCTGTTTGCCGGCAGCGTCGCGGGCGCGGCGCTCTACGAGGTCGACATCGCCAGCGGTAGCGCCAAGGTTGCAATCCCGGCGCCGGTCGGAATGGCCGACGACATCGCGTTCGCGCCCGATGGCACCATGGCCTGGACCGGATTTCTCGCCGGCGAGCTCTATGCACGCAAGGGCGACGGCCGGATCAAGAAGCTCGCGAGCGGCCTTCCCGGCATCAACTCGCTCGCCTTCCGCAAGGACGGCAGGCTCTACGCCACCACCGTCTTCCTCGGCGACACGCTTTATGAAATCGACGTCGAGGGCATCAAGCCGCCGCGTCAGATCATGGAGAAGATGGGCGGACTCAACGGCTTCGAGTTCGGTCCCGACGACAAGCTCTACGGTCCGCTCTGGTTCAAGGGCCAGGTCGCCAAGGTCGATGTCGACAAGGCGGAGCTGACCGTCGTCGCCGAGGGCTTCAAAGTGCCGGCCGCGGTGAACTTCGATTCCAGGGGCAACCTGTTCGTGATCGACACCGCGCTCGGCCAGCTCGTCCGGGTCGACCCCAAATCGGGCGCCAAGGCCACCGTCGCGCAATTGAAGCCGTCGCTGGACAATCTCGCCATCGACGGCAGGGATCGCATCTACGTCTCCAACATGGCCGACAACGGCATCCAGGAGATCGATCCGGCGACCGGCCAAGCCAAGCAGATCATCATCGGCAGGCTCGCGCTACCCGGCGGGATCGGCGTCACCTCGGAGAACGGCAAGGACACGATCCACGTCGCCGACGTGTTCGCCTATCGCACGGTGGACGGGGCCACCGGCGAGGTTACCGAGAAGACGCGCATGCATGCCGCCGGCAGGACGCTCGAATACCCCATGAGCGCGACGGCGAAGGGCAACGACGTGATCCTGTCGAGCTGGTTCACCGGAACCGTGCAGGTCATCGACGGCAAGACCGGCGCGACGCGAGACATGCTGCACGGCTTCAAGGCACCGCATGACGCGGTCGTGCTCGCGGACGGCAGCATCCTGGTGGCCGAGCTTGGGACCAAGTCACTGGTCAAGGTGAGCGGTGAGCATGGCAAGGATCGCGTCACGCTGATCGGCGATCTCGAGGGACCGGTGGGGCTGGTCCGCGGCGCCGGCGACGAGGTCTACGTCACCGAAGCCTTTGCCGGCACCGTCTCCAGGATCGACGGCAATGGCAAGAAGGCGCTGGTCGCCAAGGAGCTGAAAATGCCCGAAGGCATCGCGCGCACCAGCGACGGCCAACTGATCGTGGCGGAGGTCGGCGCCAAACGGCTGATCGCGATCGCACCGGAGAGCGGCAAAATCACCGAGATCGCGGCCAATCTCCCGATCGGCCTCACCGGCGCCCCTGGCGGCCTGCCGACGCATATCCCGACCGGCGTCGCCGTCGGTGCAACGGGCGCGATCTACTTCAGCTCGGATGTCGAGAACGCGATCTACAAGGCGGTGAAGAAGTAGGAGCGCTCGTGCAGGTCCGCCGCGCGGAACCTGCGCGCCGGTTCTCGGTTAGACGCAGACGGAAGCCGACCAGCAGGAGAATCGCCCATGACGCGCCTCTCACGCGACGATGTCGTCAAAGCCGTGGACCGCGCCGACGATGTCACCATTGCCCAGATCATCGGAACAGGCGCGACCGCTGAGGAACTCGCCGAGGCCCAGGCCTGGCTCGCCAATGACGAGCCCATGATCAACGATTTGCGGCCGCTGGCGCAGGGACGGGTGCGCGAGTTGGTTGATATTCTGTCGGAGCTGGAAGAGGACGACGAGGAGGCTGGACCGGCGAAAGCGGGCTCAGCGCCCGCAGCCGGCTAGGACTGCGCGCACCTTCACCAAACATAATTCGCCCCGGAGAGGCGAAACCTCTCCGGGGCGGGTAATCGCGGCATTGCCGATCAATTCAGCTTGCGCTTCGCCACCGGCGCCTCGAACTGCGCAATCTCGGCGGTCTGCGGCGCCTTGCCGTTGAAGGTCAGCACATTGCCTTCGGACGAGATCGCAACGCTGTCGCCGTCCCTGACGTCGCCGGCGAGGATCATCTCGGCGAGCGGGTCCTGGAGATAGCGCTGGATCACCCGCTTCAGCGGCCTTGCGCCGTAGGCGGGATCCCAGCCCTTGGCGGCGAGCCAGTCGCGGCCGGCGGCATCGAGCGTCAGCACGATCTTGCGATCGGTCAGCAGCTTCTGCAGCCGCGTGAACTGGATCTCGACGATGCGGCCCATCTCGCTGCGCTGCAGGCGGTGGAACAGGATGATCTCGTCGACGCGGTTGAGGAATTCGGGGCGGAAGTGCCCCCGCACCATTCCCATCACCTGCTCGCGCACCGCCGAGGTGTCCTCGCCCTCCGGCTGGTTCACCAGATACTCCGAACCGAGGTTCGAGGTCATGATGATCAGCGTGTTGCGGAAATCGACGGTGCGGCCCTGGCCATCGGTCAGGCGGCCGTCGTCGAGCACCTGCAACAGGACGTTGAAGACGTCGGGATGCGCTTTCTCGATCTCATCGAACAACACCACTTGGTAGGGCCGGCGCCGTACCGCCTCGGTGAGCGCGCCGCCCTCGTCATAGCCGACATAGCCCGGAGGCGCGCCGATCAGCCGCGAGACCGAGTGCTTCTCCATGTATTCGGACATGTCGAGGCGGACCATCGCGGTCTCGTCGTTGAACAGGTACTCCGCCAAGGCTTTGGTCAGCTCGGTCTTGCCGACGCCGGTGGGGCCCAAGAACATGAACGAGCCTGTCGGCCGGTTCGGGTCCTGCAAGCCCGCTCGCGAACGGCGCACGGCGGTCGCGACCGCACGCACGGCCTCGGCCTGGCCGACGACACGCTGCCCCAGCTGCTCCTCCATCTTGAGAAGCTTCTCCTTCTCGCCTTCCAGCATCTTGTCGACGGGCACGCCAGTCCACCGCGAGACCACCTGCGCGATGTGGTTGGCGGTCACCGCCTCCTCCATCATCTCGCCGGAGTTCTCCTTGGCCTCGATGTCGGCTAGCTGCTTCTCGAGCTGCGGGATGCGGCCATAGGCCAGCTCGCCGGCTTTCTGGAATTCGCCGCGCCGCTGGGCGTTGGCGAGTTCGACACGCAGGCCATCGAGCTCGGCCTTCAGCTTCTGGGCATCGGAGAGCTTGCTCTTCTCCGCGCTCCAGCGCGCCGTCAGGGCAGCCGACTTCTCCTCTAGCTCGGCAAGGTCCTTCTCCAGGGTCTGGAGCCGGGACTTGGAGCCGAGATCGCTTTCCTTCTTCAGCGCCTCCTGCTCGATCTTGAGCCGGATGATCTCGCGGTCGAGCGAATCCAGCTCTTCCGGCTTGGAATCGACCTGCATCTTCAGCCGCGCCGCGGCCTCGTCCATGAGGTCGATCGCCTTGTCCGGCAGGAAGCGGTCGGTGATGTAGCGGTTGGACAGCGTCGTCGCCGCAACAAGCGCGGAATCGGTGATCCGCACGCCATGGTGCTGCTCGTACTTGTCCTTCAGGCCGCGCAGGATCGAGATAGTGTCTTCGACCGAGGGCTCGCTGACGAAGATCGGCTGGAAGCGCCGCGCCAGCGCCGCGTCCTTCTCCACGTGCTTCTGATACTCGTCCAGCGTGGTCGCGCCGATGCAGTGCAGCTCGCCGCGAGCGAGCGCAGGCTTGAGCAGGTTGGAGGCGTCCATCGCGCCGTCGCCCTTCCCGGCGCCGATCAGCGTGTGCATTTCGTCGATGAACAGGATGAAAGTGCCCTCGCTCCCGGTCACTTCCTGGAGCACGGCCTTCAGCCGCTCCTCGAACTCGCCGCGGTACTTCGCACCGGCGATCAGTGCGCCCAGGTCGAGCGAGAGCAGCTTCTTGTCTTTCAGGCTCTCCGGCACGTCGCCGTTGACGATGCGCAGCGCAAGGCCTTCCGCGATGGCAGTCTTGCCGACGCCGGGCTCGCCGATCAGCACGGGATTATTCTTGGTCCGGCGCGACAGCACCTGGATGGTGCGGCGGATCTCCTCGTCGCGGCCGATGACCGGATCGAGCTTGCCGTCGCGCGCAGCCTGGGTCAGGTCGCGGGCATATTTCTTCAGGGCGTCATAGGCGTTCTCGGCGGTCGCCGAATCCGCGGTGCGGCCCTTGCGCAACGCCTCGATCGCCGCATTGAGGTTTTGCGGGGTGACGCCGCCCTTATTGAGGATCGTGCCGGCCTCGCTGGTCTTCTCCAGCGTGAGGCCGAGCAGCAGCCGCTCGACGGTGACGAAACTGTCGCCAGCCTTCTCGCCGGCCTTCTCGGCCGCGTCGAAGGTGCGGGCAAGCTCCGGCGCGAGGTAGATCTGCCCGGCGCCACCGCCGGAGACCTTCGGCACCTTGCCGAGCGCGTCCTCGGTCGCCTTCAGGATTGCACGGGAATTGCCGCCGGCACGGTCGATCAGACCGGCAGCGAGGCCCTCATTGTCGTCCAGCAGGACTTTCAGAACGTGCAGGGTGGAGAATTGCTGGTGCCCCTCGCGCATCGCGAGCGACTGCGCAGACTGGATGAAGCCCCTGGAGCGTTCGGTGTACTTCTCGATGTTCATCTTTTCTGTCCCTCGGCCTGCCCTTGGGGCCCTCTCAGGCACCCCAATACGGCATCTTCATTGGGTTTCCGCTGTCCGCATTGACGTTTCTCAAGCGGGAACGGTCGTGTTTTGCCGACGTTGCCGACGGCCTGAGGCAGATGTGGGAAGCTGGGGGCCGGTGCGAAAGAGGCAAATTCACAATTTCGTGCGCTTGTGGGACGGCTTGGCGCAGACAGGCCGAATCCCTTAAGTAACGGCATGATAGACAGCCACATTGCCGAGATTACCGATCTCTACCGATACCCGATCAAGGGCCTGACGCCCGAACGCCTGTCGCGGGTCCCTTTGCGGGTCGGCAAGACCCTGCCCGCCGATCGCCGCTACGCCATCGAGAACGGCCCGAGCGGCTTCGATCCTGATGCGCCCCAGTGGAAGCCGAAAATCCAGTTTCTGATGCTGGCGCGCAACGAGCGGCTGGCTGAACTCCATACCCGGTTCGACGACGCCAGCCATGTGCTGACCATCAGCAGGGACGGCCGAATCGTCGCGAGCGGGGACCTCGAGACCGCCGCCGGACGTGCGGCCATCGAGGCCTATTTCAGTGAGAACTTCCAGCCGGAGCTGAAGGGCCCGCCCAAGGTTCTGTCCGGCCGCGACCACAGCTTCTCCGACGTCGCCCGCAAGGTCGTCTCGATCATCAATCTCGACAGCGTCCGCGCGATCGAGAACATGCTGGACGGCGTCGCCGTGCATCCCCTGCGCTTTCGCGCCAATCTCTACGTCAAGGGCTGGCCGGCTTGGTCGGAGCTCGACCTCGTCGGCCGGACGCTTGCGGTCGGGCAGGCCCGGCTGCAGGTGGTCAAGCGCATCGTCCGCTGCCCGGCCACCAATGTCGATCCTGAAACGGCCAAGCGCGATCTCGAGATACCGCCGACGCTCTCGCGCCATCTCGGCCACATGGATTGCGGCATCTACGCCGAGGTCATCGCCGACGGTGACATTGGCGTCGGCGATGCGGTGGCGGTGGAGGAGCCGAAGCTGGTGTGAGCTGCTGCGCCGGCTGCGCACACTCCGTCATTGCGAGGAGCGATGCGACGAAGCAATCCAGACCATTTCCGCGGAGGGATTCTGGATTGCTTCGCTCGCAATGACGAGGCGTCACCTCAATTGGGCATCACATACGCATAGATCCGGCCGCGCGAGACCGGCGCTTCGCGGACGCGGTTGCCGCTGTTGCCGGAGATCATGATCGGATTGCCCTGCGCATCGATGCCGGTGATGATACCGACATGGCCGCCCCGGCGCCCGCGCGACATCACCGCGATGGCGCCGACCTGCGGGCCGGACACGCGCGTGCCGTAGCGCGCGAAAGAGCTCGCCATGTCGGAGCCGGTACCCTGATGGCCGGTCTGTTGCAGCACCATATTCATGAAGCGCGCGCACCAAAGTCTGCCGCGCCCGGTCGGATTGCCGCCGAGATAGCGGCGCGCTTCGGACACGAGACCCGATCCGCCACCGAAGCCGCCGTTCATCCCCGCACCGCCGGCGTTGGCATTCGGATCATAGCTGGCCTGGGTGTTGTCGAAGCCACTCGCCTGCAGCTGTGCCGCGCTCCGCGCGAAGCGCGAGCTGCGTGCATGATGGCGGTGATGATGATGTCTGGCGTGGTGCACGTGACTGTGCCGCTCTGCGCTATGACGATGAAGCGGCCGTGCCGAGGCCGGAGAAACGAACGCGGCGACCGCCGCAAAGAAAAGCGCCAGCGCGACAACACAACGCGACAGGCGAAACGCAAACAACTCAACCATTCTTCATCCTTCGTTACACCCCGCTTTCCCGATCGGCCCGTGCGGTGGGCCAAACATGCAGGCGCGTATCAGAATCCGGATGTGGCGAGATCAAGACACGTTCTTGGAGATTTTGCGCGGAGGTTAACGATGCTAGAACTCGCATGCGTGAACTGCAGAACGGCATTCCAATGCCGCAGCACTCTCAGGGAGCAAACCCGATGCCTTACGCCGTGACGAGGGACAAGTGCCGACTTTATTTCGAGGAAGCCGGCAGCGGCACGCCGATCATCTTCCTGCACGAATTTGCGGCCGACTACACCAATTGGGAGCCGCAGATGCGCTACTTCTCGCGCGGCCATCGCTGCATCACCTATTCGGCGCGCGGCTATACGCCGTCGGATGTGCCCGACGGCGAGGTCTACACCTACACGCATTTCTACTCCGATGCGCTCGCGGTGCTCGACCATCTCGGCATAGATCGCGCGCATCTGGTCGGCCTGTCGATGGGAGCCTATTCCTCGCTTCAGATCGGATTGAACGCCCCGCAGCGCGCCTTATCGATGACGCTCGCCGGCGTCGGCTCCGGGTCGGAGATCGAGAATCTCGAGAACTGGCGCAAGCAGTGCCGCGCCAATGCCGAGCAGTTCGAGACCCTCGGCTCCGTCGAGGTCGCAAAGATCACGCGCGAGGCACCGAGCCGGATTCCGTTCCTGGTGAAGGATCCACGCGGGCATGCCGATTTCTATGCCGCGCTGGCCCGGCACGACGCCAAGGGATCGGCCAATACGATGCGCGGCTTCCAGGGCGGTCGCCCCTCGATCTACACCATGACGGACGCGATCAGGGGCGTAGCGACGCCCGCACTGATCATCTGCGGCGACGAGGACGATCCGTGCGTCGGGCCGAGCCTGTTCCTGAAGAAGCACCTGCCCGCGGCCGGCCTCGCGATGTTTCCGAAATCTGGCCACGTCCTCAACCTGGAAGAGCCCGCACTGTTCAACGAGAGCGTGGCGCGGTTCGTCACGCTGGTGGAAGCCGGTCGTTGGCCGGCGCGCGATCCGCGGTCGCTGGCGGCGCACTAGAGCGAAGGCGTCGCCAAACACTCCGTCTCGTAGCCCGGATGGAGCGCAAGCGTAATCCGGGACTCTCGAGCGCGGCGCGACCTGCCCCGGATTGCGCTCCGCTCCATCCGGGCGACGGCAGACTATTTCCCGGCGCCCCTGCTCAGCAAGAACACCGCCTGCTCGCCGAACATGTTCCACACCCACCAAGGCAGGTTCAGCGGCACGGGCCGGCCATAGAGATCGAGCGCGACGGAGCGTTCCATCTTGACGTTGATCTCGTCGCAAAGCTCGACGAAATCCTTGATCGTGCAGAAATGGATGTTGGCGGTGTCGTACCATGTCGCCGGCAAGTTCTCGGTGCGTGGCATGTGGCCCCCGATCAGCAGCTGGAGTCGCATCTTCCAGAAGCCGAAATTCGGGAACGACACGATGGCGCGGCGGCCGATGCGCAGGAGATTCTCCAGCACGACACGCGGCTGCCGCGTCGCCTGCAGCGTCTGCGACAGGATCACGTAGTCGAAGGCGTCATCGGGATAATTCACGAGATCGGTGTCGGCATCGCCCTGCACCACCGCGAGCCCCTTGGCGACGCAGCGGTTGACGCCCTCGCGCGACAGCTCGATGCCGCGGCCGTCGATGCCGCGGGTCTCCAGCAGTTGAAGCAGATCGCCCTCGCCGCAGCCGACATCGAGCACCTTCGACCCCGGCTTGACCATCTCGGCCACCAGCAGATGATCGACGCGATACTGACCGGCCGCCCCGCTCGTCACGCCGTTCAGCGGCAGCACTTCCTGCACAGACATCGCTAGCCGTCCTTTCTGCCCGTGAGCCCGCGGGCCTTCCCGGCGGACTGCAGGAACGCGCGCGAGATGTCGAAGAACTCGGGAACGTCGAGCAGGAAGGCGTCGTGGCCACGATCGGTCTCGATCTCGGCAAACGACACCCGCGCGCTGGAAGCGTTCAACGCGTGCACCAGCGCGCGCGATTCCGAAGTCGGGAACAGCCAGTCGCTGGTGAAGGACACCACGCAGAAACGCGTCTTGATGCCCGCAAACGCCTTCGCCAGCACGCCGCCGTGATCGGCGGCGATGTCGAAATAGTCCATCGCACGCGTCAGGTAGAGGTAGGAGTTGGCATCGAAACGCTCGACGAAGGACGAGCCCTGGTAACGCAGATAGGACTCGACCTGGAAGTCGGCGTCGAACGAGAAGGTCGGCAGATCTCGATCCTGCATGCGCCGGCCGAACTTGCGATGCAGCGCCGCGTCCGAGAGATAGGTGATGTGCGCCGCCATCCGCGCCACGGCGAGCCCGCGATGCGGATGGATGCCGCGATCTGCATAGCCGCCGCCGTGCCAGTCGGGGTCGGCCATCACCGCCTGGCGGCCGAGCTCGTGGAAGGCGATATTCTGCGCCGAGTGACGCGTCGAGCATGCAATTGCCAGCGCGGAGAACACGCGGGCGGGATAGGCCGCGGTCCATTGCAGCACCTGCATGCCGCCCATCGAGCCGCCGACGACGGCAAACAGCGTCTCGATGCCGAGCCTGTCGATCAGCATCGCCTGCGCGCGGACCATGTCGGGAATGGTGATGACGGGAAAATCCAGGCCCCAGACCTTGCCGGTGACGGGATTGATCGAGGCCGGCCCGGTCGAGCCCATGCAGCCGCCGATCACGTTGGAGCAGATGATGAAGTAGTGCTTGGGATCGATGGGCCGTCCCGGGCCCACCAGCGTCTCCCACCAGCCCGGCTTGCCGGTGACGGGATGCACATTGGCGACATGTTGATCGCCGGTCAGCGCATGGCAGATCAGCACGGCGTTGGAGCGATCGGCGTTGAGCTCACCATAGGTCTGATAGGCGATCTGGAACGGGGTGAGATCGACGCCGCAATCGAGCCGCAGCGGCTGCTCGGCGCCGAAATGCGCGACCTGCGAGCTTGGATGATCCACTTCATGCGACCGTTCGTCGGCGCTGATCGCAGGACTGGGTACCGACTTGACGCCAACCATCATCGACCTCGTTTGCGACTGCCCTCAGACCGCCGCTGGAATCAGGCCATGAAAAACCCGGCCTGAACGATAGGTTCGGCCGGGATCGGAAGCGTCCCCGGCCTGTTTAGCGAGTTTTTTAACGTGGCTGCAAGCCGGCCGGCTCAAATGACCACGGAACGGGCAAAAGCTACCGTCTTGGGCGGTTTTCGTCAAGTCGCGGCCCGAATGAGCTAAGATCAGTGCGGCGCCGCCCGCAGAAAGAGCCGTCATTTCTCTTTGCTTTCGCCGGGCCGACTGCCTAATCAGGATGTTGCTCGCAGCGGATCCACCCCTAAGGCTGATCCGCATCGGAACGTCTTCAACAGCCCTCGCCAGATATGTCCCAACGTCCGCCCGCGCCACCCTCGCTTCAGGAACTGCGCAAGGAGATCGATGCGATCGACGAGAGCATGCATCGCTTGCTGATGCAGCGCGGCGACATCATCGACCGCCTGATCCAGGTCAAGCAGACACAGGAGGTCGGCTCGGCGTTTCGGCCTGCGCGCGAGGCCGACATGATGCGCCACCTCGTGCAGCGCCATCGCGGCATCCTGCCGCTCGACACGGTCGAGAGCATCTGGCGCGTCATCATCTCGACCTTCACTTACGTGCAGGCGCCGTTCTCGGTGCATGCCGATATCTCGGCGAGCGAGCCGGCGATGCGCGATTCCGCGCGCTTCCATTTCGGTTTTACCGTGCCTTACGTCGCGCATTTCAGCGCGCAGGCCGCAGTCGAAGCGGCAGCAAAGTCCAAGGGCGATCTGGCGCTGGTCTCGGCGACGTCGAGCCGCACGCCGTGGTGGCTGGAGTTGGAAGCCGATGGCGCGCCGAAAATCATCGCGCGGCTGCCATTCGTCGAACGCGCGGACCATCCGGCCGCCTTGCCGGTGTTTACGATCTCGCGGGTCGCCGACAGCGCGCTGGTTACGGAGGTCGAGACCTTCAGCGTGCGCGTCTCCGGGTGGAACGCCGAGGTCGCACGGGCCCTGTCGCCGCTGGCGGAGATCGTGGCGGTGCCGGACACGGCCTTCGACGGCGCGGCGCTGCTGGTCTCGGTCACGAGCGCAACCAGCATCGACAAAATTAAGGCTGCCCTGATCGAGGCGGGGGCGTCGGTGCGCTCCACGGCCCTCGTCGGCAGCCACGCAACGCGCTATACGGTGCCCCCGACCGGCACGAAATAGTAAATCGCGAGCAGCCCAGCCTATCCGGAGTCCCAGATGTCCCGCCCCGTGCCGAATCCCGGCATTCTCGATATTGCACCCTACACCCCCGGCAAGAGCCCGGTGCCGGAGCCGGGCCGCAAGGTGTTCAAGCTCTCCGCGAACGAGACGCCATTCGGGCCCTCGCCCAAGGCGATCGAAGCGTTCAAGCGCGTGGCGGATCATCTCGAGGACTACCCGGAAGGCACCTCGCGCGTGCTGCGCGAGGCGATCGGCCGCTCTTTCGGGCTCGATCCCAACCGCATCATCTGCGGCGCCGGTTCGGACGAGATCCTCAACCTGCTCGCCCACACCTATCTCAGCCACGGCGACGAGGCGATCTCCACCACGCACGGCTTCCTGGTCTACCCGATCGCGACCATGGCCGTCGGCGCCAAGAACGTGGTGGCGCAGGAGAGCAACCTCACCGCCGACGTCGACGCCATCCTGAAGGCCGTGACGCCGCGGACAAAGCTGGTCTGGCTCGCCAATCCCAACAATCCGACCGGCACCTATCTTCCGTTCGACGAGGTCAAACGGCTGCGCGCCGGCCTGCCCTCGCACGTGTTGCTGGTGCTCGACGCCGCCTATTGCGACTACGTCTCGCGCAACGACTACGAGATGGGGATCGAGCTCGTCGCCACCACCGAGAACACAGTGGTGACGCACACCTTCTCCAAGATCCACGGGCTCGCTGCGCTGCGCATCGGCTGGATGTTCGGGCCCGAGCACATCATCGATGCCGTCAACCGCATCCGCGGTCCCTTCAACGTGTCGACACCGGCGATGTACGCCGCCGTCGCCGCGATCGAGGACACCGCGCACCAGGCGATGTCGAAGCAGTTCACCGAGACCTGGCGCAACTGGCTCACCGAGGAAATCGGCAAGCTCGGACTGAAGGTAACGCCAAGCGTCGCCAATTTCGTGCTGATCCATTTCCCGACCGACAAGGGCAGGACCGCCGATGACGCGGACGCTTTCCTGACCAGGCGCGGTCTCGTCCTGCGTGCGCTGAAGAACTACGGACTTCCGCATGCGCTGCGCATGACGATAGGTACCGAAGAGGCCAACCGCCTCGTCGTCGAGGGCTTGCGCGACTTCATGGCCGGCAAATGAGCGAACAGGCGCACTTCCAGCGCGTCGCACTGATCGGCTTCGGCCTGATCGGCGGCTCGATCGCGCGCGCTGCGAAGCTCCAGGGCCTGGCTTCCGAGATCGTCACCACCGCACGCTCGGAGAAGACCCGCGCGCGCGTCGCCGAGCTCGGCATCGTCGATCAGGTGGTGGCGACCAATGCGGAGGCGGTGAAGGATGCCGATCTCGTCATCCTCTGCATTCCGGTCGGCGCCTGCGGAGCTGTGGCGCAGGAGATCGCCGCGCATCTGAAGCCGGGCGCGATCGTCTCCGATGTCGGCTCGGTCAAGGGCGCGGTTGTCCGCGACATGGTCCCGCATCTGCCGAAAGGCATTCATTTCGTGCCGGCGCATCCGGTTGCGGGCACCGAGCATTCCGGCCCGGATTCGGGTTTCGCCGAGCTGTTCATCAATCGTTGGTGCATCCTGACCCCGCCGGAAGATACCGATGCGGCGGCCACGGAGCATCTGCGGGCGTTCTGGGCGGCGATGGGCGCCAAGGTCGAGATCATGACGCCGGATCATCACGATCTCGTGCTCGCGATCACCAGCCATCTGCCGCATCTGATCGCCTACACCATCGTCGGCACCGCCGACGAGCTGGCGCAGGTGACGGAATCCGAGGTGATCAAATTCTCCGCCGGCGGCTTCCGCGATTTCACCCGCATCGCCGCGTCCGACCCGACGATGTGGCGCGACGTCTTCCTCGCCAACAAGGAGGCCGTGCTGGAGATGCTGGGCACCTTCACCGAGGATCTCGCAAAACTCACCCGCGCGATACGGCGCGGCGATGGCGAGGCGCTGTTCGACCACTTCACCCGCACCCGCGCCATCCGCCGCGGCATCGTCGAGATCGGCCAGGACTCGGCGGCGCCCGACTTTGGTCGCCTGGCTGCGCTCAAGAAGCCGTAGCTTCACACTCGAGGTTCCGGGTTCATTCGCTTTGCGAATGCCCCGGAGTAACGGCAAGTCAATACAGCGGCGGAATCTGGCCGACCTTCACCGGGCCGAGCAGCACGGCGCCGTCGACGAATTTCAGCGGGAAACTTCGCGCCTTCTTGCCTTCCAGCGTGCTCTCTGTGCCGATCGAATTGATGCCGGCCGCAACGCCCGCATTGGCGTTCTGCTTGATGACCTTGCCGAGGCCGGGAACGGCGCGGTCGAGCGCTCCAAAGAGATTGTTGAGGTCCTGCGACTTCACGCCCGGCGCGAGTCGATCCAGCGTCGCCTGCGGCACGCCCTCCTCCAGCATCTTCTCGATGCCGAGCGCCGGGATCACGCGCTCGAGGCCTGTGACGGTCATCTGCAATTCGCCGTCGAGCCGGCCATTGGGCGAGAGGCCGAGCTTGCCGGCCGCGACCGCGATCATCTCGCCCTGCTGGATGCGCGACTGCACGATCTCGATATGGCCGCCGGCGGCCTGGATCTCGCGAAAGCGCTGCGGCCAGGGCTTTGGCGTGAGGTCGGAGAGGCCGGTGATCTTGGCGCGGGTGTCGGCTTCGAACGGCTCGGCTAACAGCGGGTGCACGCCCTGAATGCTGCCCTGCGCGACGTGAAGCACGGTCTCGATCACGGGATGATCGGGCTTTGATCCCTCCGCGAGACGTCCGTGCAGCTCGACCTGCCTGGCGCGCGCAAGCGGCACCTGGACGCTGCCGTCGAGCCGATTGAGGCTGGGGTCGTCGAACACGATGGAGGCACGGTCCGGCACGGCCGGCAGGCCAGCCACGCTGGCGCGCCCCTTGCTCCAGTTCACCGCGAAGGTGTTCTGCGTGATGCCGTCGGTCAGCGTGGCCGGCGCGGAGAATTCCGCGATGACGCGCTTGGGGTCGTAGACCTGGGCCACGACCAGGATGTTGTCGAGCTTCGCCGTGAACGGTGTCTTGCTCGCGTTCTGCGACACCAGGGCGACGCTGGCGCCGGAGCATTGCACCTCGAAGCGGAACGGGAAGCCCGCGATCGAGCGCTTGGCGCAATCATAGATGCGGCCGGACTTGGCCTCCTGCGCGCGCCAGGCGTCGGCGGCGATTTCGGCCTGCGACGCCGCATAGAACCAGAAGCCGCTCCACGCAACGGCGAGGATCAGGACAAAGACGGGGGCGATGAAAAGGCCCCAACGGGAGCGGCGGCCTGTGGCAACGGTCATATTGGACATGCGGCGACCCTTTGACGCCAGATTCAGGCAAATGTAAGCGGGGCCGGCCTACGACGAAAGGCCGAGAAATCGCTTCGCTTCGGGGCATGGTTCTGGTAGCCGTGCCCGAAATGTCGGAAATCACCGTCCCCTCCGTCACCACCGCCAAGGGCGACCTCTGGGTGTTCGGCTACGGTTCGCTGATGTGGCGGCCGGGCTTCGAGTTCGAGGAACGCGTCCCGGCACGGCTGGTCGGCGAGCATCGCGCGCTCTGCGTCTATTCCTTCGTGCATCGCGGTACGCCAGAAAAGCCGGGTCTGGTCCTTGGACTCGACCGCGGCGGCGCCTGCCGCGGCATCGCCTTTCGTGTCGCCGAGAAGAACCGCGCCGACGTTGTCGCCTATTTGCGCGCACGCGAGCAGGTCACGTCGGTCTATCGAGAGGTGATGCGTTCGGTGTGGCTGGAGAACGATGCGCGCCAGCGTGTCTCGGCGCTCGCCTACGTCGTCGACCGCGGCCATGTGCAATATGCCGGCCGGCTGTCGCTGGCCGAGCAGCACCGTCATGTGCTCCAGGGCCATGGGCAGTCCGGCGCCAACCGCGATTACCTCACGGCAACGGTAAAGGCGATCGAGGCGGAAGGCTTTCGCGACGCCCAGCTGCACCAGCTTGCATTGATGCTGCATGGTGATGCGCTGCACGTGCCGGCCCCGACCGGAGATCGCGAAAGCCGCTAGCCACCGGTCGGCGCGTAGCTTGGCGCGGAGCCAATCAATTGCTCCTGCTCCTTGCGGCCGGCTTCGACGAGACGGCCGGTCGCGTCCTCGATCGCCGTCTGCACGCGCGAAAGAAACTCGTCCTTCGGCAGCCCCGCCGGCAGCGGGTCGAGAAACTCCACCACCAGGGTTCCAGGATAGCGCATGAAGGTGCGGCGCGGCCAGAACAGACCGGAGTTCAGCGCGATCGGAAGGCACGGCACGCCGCAGGACGAATAGATCTGCGCAAAGCCGGTCTTGTAGTCGGGCGCCGCCCCGGGAGCACGGCGCGTGCCTTCCGGAAAGATCACGAGCTGCTTTCCGCTGCGCACCGCCTCGCGCGCCCGCCGCGTCATGTCGAGCAGCGCCTTCACGCCGGCATTGCGGTCGATCGCGATCATCCCGGTCTTGACCAGGAATTGACCGAACACCGGGATCTGCATGAGCTGGCGTTTGAGGATGAAGATGGGCCGGTGGAAGAAACCCGGCAGCACGAAGGTCTCCCAGAACGACTGATGCTTGGCCACGATCAGCAGCGGTCCCTTCGGAATCTTCTCGACACCCCGGAATTCCACCTTGATGTTGCAGACCACGCGCATCAGGAACAGCGTCGTCTTGGCCCACCATTCCGCCACCGTGAGCATGGCTCGCGGCGGCAATGCGAAGGTCGGCAGCGCCACGATCGCAAGACACACCAGCACGGCGTAGAACAGCACGTTGAATACGAGCGAGCGGAGAAATATCAGAAACATCGATGGTCCGATCAATTGGCCTGTGCGGTGGCGGGCCGCTTCGGCTGCTGACCTGCAGGCTGCTCCGATATCTCGGGCCAAAGGTCAATCCCGAGATCCTCCAGCCGCACCCTGAGCTCGGCCGCGATGTATTTGACATATTCCGACAGAAGCAGCCGGAGCGTCGAGCCCGACGTCCACCACGGCTCCTCGCGCCATTTTTCGCCGACCACGGCGAACGGGATCAGCGTCGTCTGTGGCATCGCATGTGAAAATTCCACCAGCGCGCGCGGCATATGATAGTTGGAGGTGACCACGATCAGCGATCTGAACCGGCGCCCCTCGGCCCAGCGGCGCGCCTCCGCTGCGTTGCCGCGGGTCGTGAGCGCGGTACGGTCGAGATCGACGCAACAGGTCATGAATGACTGGTTCTCCGGCAGGGTCCGGGAGATGTCGCTCGCCGTCGAAGTCGGATGCACGCCGGAGATCAGGAGCCGCCTGCCGTAGCCGGCAGCGAGCAGCTCCATCGCGTCCGATACCCGCGAGGAGCCGCCGGTCAACACCACGATCCCGTCCGCCTTGCGGTCGGGCACCGTCTCCACGCCGCGCAATTGCGACAGGAATGCAAGGAAGCCTGCGGCCGCGGCGACGAAGGCAAGCGCGATCGTCGACACGATGGCCGCGCGCAGCCAGCCGCGCGGCAGTTTCGGCGATCGATCGTCGGTCGGCGAGGTCATGCGATGTCGGTGATCCCTTCCCTGAGATGATTTTAAGACGTTTTTGGGCGAAGTGGAGTCCGGTTAGTGCGAAGAACAACTCGGTCTGAGACCGGTCGCCTTCTACAACAGCAAGCGGGAAAGAAAGAACTCAATCAACATCATTCAACGTCGCAAACAGAGTCTGGCGTGCGGCCGCCGCGGTGATGGCGCCGATCAGCACGGCCTGGACGGCGAGCACGATGTAGCCGGATGGCCGCAGCGAGAAGGTGCCGAGCAGCGCGGCGAACTGGTCGCCGACGGGGGTACCGGAGAACCAGCCCGCGACGGACTCGGAGAAGCCGAACACCAGCATGGCCGCGCCGCCGCCGATCAGACCGCCTTCGAGGCCCAGCCTGAGGAAATGACGCAGGAAGTGATTGGCAATGTAGCGATCGCCGGCGCCGACGAAATGCAGGACTTCGACGATCGGACGGTTCGCCGCCATGGCGCCGCGGGTTGCGAACGAGACCGATATGATGGTGGCGATGATGACAAGCGCGAGGATGCCGAGGCCGGCCAGCACGGTCGCGTTGGTCATCGAGCGCATGCGCTCGATCCAGGCCCGGTGATCGTCGACGCTGGCACCCGGCGCAACCTGTGTCACGAGCGCGCGCAAGGCGCCGAGATCGAGTGGCGTGCCCGGCTGCACGCGCGCGATGATCATGCGCGGCACCGGCAGATCGTCCATCGACAGGCCGGTGCCGAGCCAGGGCTCGAGCAGCCTGCCGCTCTCTTCCCTGGTGAACGGCTTGACCTCGACTATGCCGGCTTGCGTGCGCATTGCCTCGGTCACGGCTGCGGTGTCACGATCAAGGTCACGACCGGCCTGCGGACGAACCTGGATGGTGATCTCGCTCGCGACGTCGGACTGCCATTCGGCGGCCGAGGCACTCACCAGCAGCACCGTGCCCGTGGCCATCGAGGCGAGGAAGCTCATGATGGCGACGACGGCGACCAGCGCGCGGCCGTGGATCGAGGCGCGCGGGACGATCGGCGACATGTTGCGCGCCTTGGCCGGAAGCTGCGGACGCTCCTGCCCGAGGTCGACCAGGACGCCGCGCTCGTCGGTCCTACTCATAGACGTGCAGCCGTCCCTGGTGCAGCACCAACCGTCGTGCTTCGTATTGATCCATCAGGCCGATGTCGTGGGTAGCGATGATGACGGCGGTGCCTGACTTGTTGAGCTCGATGAACAGCCGCAGCAGGCGGCGTCCGAGCGTCGGGTCGACGCTGCCGGTCGGCTCGTCCGCAAGCAGCAGCTGCGGCCGCGAGATCACGGCGCGGGCGATCGCCGCGCGCTGCTTCTCGCCGCCCGACAGGATCGGCGGCAGCGCGTCCATGCGATCGCCGAGGCCGACCCAGCGCAACAGGTCGATCACCTCCTTGCGGTAACTCGACTCGCTGCGGCCCATGACGCGGAACGGCAGCGCGACGTTCTCATAGGTCGTCATGTGATCGAGCAGGCGGAAATCCTGGAGCACGATGCCGATGCGCTTGCGCAAATCCGCGATCTCGTCCTTGCCCAGTTGCGAGATATCGTGGCCGAAAAGGTTGACGAGGCCCCGCGTCGGCCGATGCGACAGAAACAACAGGCGCAGCAGGGAGGTCTTGCCGGCGCCGGACGGTCCGGTGAGAAACTGGAAGGAATGCGCCGGAATCTGGAAGCTGAGATCGCGCAGGATCTCCGGCCCCAGGCCATAACGCAATCCGACATTTTCGAACCGAACCAAGCTCAGCTCCGTTCGAGAGGGGCGGCAGGCTGCACGCCATCGCCCCGCAATATGCGATTAACGGCTTTTGCGACCGTTATGGTTTCCGGTTCGTTAACGCTCCCCCGGTAGCATACAGGCAGCCCGGTTGTCCGGGCCTGCGGCTTCTTCAAGACCAGTTCATGCATCAAGGCTCGTCCATGCATATCGTCTGCCCCCATTGTATGACATCCTACGCGATCAAGCTTGCGAGCCTGGGGGCGAACGGACGGGCCGTCCGCTGTTCCCGCTGCAAAGAGACCTGGATCGCTCATCCCGAGGACGCGGTCGAGGAGGCCTCCGTTCCGGCCATGGCCGCGGCCGGCCGAGCCGACGAGCAGTCCGATCTCGCCGAGCAATGGAACTCCTATGCCAGGGACGACGGCGTCGCTGATGCGCCGGTCGTTGACAGTCCCTCGATTGCCAGCGACTGGCCGGACGAAGCGGCCAGGGAAGCCGAGGACGAATGGTCAGCGGCGGCTCGGCAGGCCGAGGCGGAGGTCGTCGGCGCGCAGCATCAATCCTGGTTCTCCGGCCTGTTCCGCCGCCGCGGCGCACGGGTAAGTCGCCCGGTTGCTACCGCGGCTCCGCCCAGGTCCTATTTTGGCCTGCCGACCGCCTGCGCCGCGATGGGCGCACTGGTGCTGGCGCTGGTGATCTGGCGCGGCGACGTGGTGCGGCTGCTGCCGCAGACGGCGGCGTTCTACAAGATGGTCGGCCTCGAGGTGAACCTGCGGAGCCTCGCCTTCAAGGACGTCAAGCTCTCCAGCGAGACCGTAGACGGTAAGCAGGTGCTGGTCATCGAGGGCGTGATCGTCGGCCAGGGTAAGAAGCCGCTCGATATCCCACGCTTGCGCTTTGCCGTGCGCGACGCGCAAGGCGCGGAGATCTACGCCTGGAATACGGTACTGGAACAGACCGTGCTGCGGCCCGGCGAGCGCGCCTTCTTCCGCTCGCGCCTCGCCTCGCCCCCGCCGGAGGGCCGCAACATCGACGTTCGCTTCTTCAACCGGCGCGACATTGCCGGCGGCAGCGTATAATCGACCCCGCAGGGCCCAAAGGTTGGTCTCATGCCGAAAATCTTGATCGCCGACGACGAGGACTCGATGCGCACGCTTGTGGCGCGCGCCATCGCGATGGACGGCCACGAGACCGTCACCGCCCAGGACGGCGCCGAGGCGCTGGAGATCCTGACCCGCGAACACGGCGCTTTCGACCTGCTGCTCACCGACATCCAGATGCCGGTCATGGACGGCATCGCGCTGGCGCTCTCCGCCGCGCGCGATTTCCCCGATCTGACGATTTTGCTGATGACCGGCTTTGCCGACCAGCGCGAGCGCGCCTCGAACCTGAATGCGCTGGTCCATGATGTCGTGACCAAGCCGTTCTCGGTCGCGGATATTCGCACGGCGGTTGCCGATGCGCTGGCAGTGAAGAAGAGATAGCGGCGCTGCTTCTCCAGATTGCCGCTCAAAACTCCTTCAGCAGCCGCTCGATGTAATCGAGCTCGATCTGCGGGCGCGAGGGATCGCCGAGACGGCGGCGGAGCTCTTCGAGAATGCGGCGAACACGCTGGGTGTCGATCTCGCCGGGAATCTTGACCGTGTAATCGTCGCCATATTCGCGCCCGTGCAGCGGACGGCCGAGCGGATCGGTCTGGTTGCCGCCGCTCTGCTGGCGCCCGGCGCGCTGTCCGGGGCCATCGCCCTGGCCGTCGCCATCGCCCTGCTGCATGGCCTCGGCCATCTTCTGCGCACCCTTGCGCATCGCGTCGAGCGCCTTGCCCTGCGAATCCACGGCGCCGTCGGCGTTGCCCTCGCCGAGCTTTGATCCCGCATCGCCCATGGCACCGTCGGCGGCATCCAGACCGCCGTCGTCATCGCCCTGGTCGCCGTCCTGATCGCCGTTCTGACCCGGCTGGCCCTGGTCGCCTTGCTGGCCCTTCTGTCCCTGCTGCCCTTTCTGCCCCTTCTCTCCCTTCTGCCCAAGGCCGCGCTTGGCAAGCTCGTCCTGCAACTTCTTCAGCCGATCGCGCAGCCCCTGCTGGTCCTGCTGCAGCTCGGACATGGACTGATCGCCCTGTTGCTGCTTGCCGCGCGAGCGTTCGCGCCGGGAATCCTGGCCCTGCTTGAAAGTCTTGTCGCGCAATTGCTGCTGCTTGCGGATCATATCGCCGAGCTCGTTGAGCGCCTGCTCCATGTCGCTCTCGCCGGCTTGCCCCGGCTGCGCCATCTGGAGGCCCTCCAGCATCTGCTGGAGCTGGTCGAGCAGCTGCTTGGCGGCATCCTTGTCGCCGGACCGCGACAGACGCTCCATCCGGTCGATCATGTTCTGCAGATCCTGCTGCCGCAGGACCTTGGTATTAGGGTCGAGCGGCCGCGCCAGCTGCTGCGGATCATTGTTGTTGCGGAGCTGCTCGGCAAGCTGGCGCATGAAATCGTTCAGCGCCTGACGCAGATCCTGCGTGAGCTTCTTGATCTCTTCATCGCTCGCGCCGCGCTCCAAGGCCTGCTTCAGCGCATCCTGAGCTGCGCGCAGGGCCTTCTCGACGTCGGAGATCTTGCCGTCCTCGATCGTCACCGCAAGCGCCCACAGGCTCGCCACGACCTCGCGCAGGGCATCGTCGGTGCGCGCGGCCTCGAGCTGCCGGGCCACGCTGTGCAGGCCGAGATATTGTCCGGGCTCCGGCGTAAACATTTCCGGCGCAATCATCAGGGCGTCGAGCGCCGCATACACGTCGGAGTTCTTGTTGGCGTCGAGCGCGAGAATGCGGCGCTGCTCGATCAGTGCACGTGCCACCGGCTTCGTGAAGAGCCGTTCGGGCAGGCGCATATTGAATGCCTCGCTTGTGGCCTCATTGCCGGCCTCGTCCTTGGCCGTGAGGGTCAGCGCGACCTCGGCGCCGGCATAGGGATCCTCGCTGAGATCCTTCACCGACTGTCCGACAGCGTTGCGGGTCCGCGCATTCGGCAGCGCGAGCGGGAATCGCGGTGGCTGGAACAGCGGACGCGCAGCCGTCCTGGTGTCGCCGTCGCCGGCAGCCTTCGGCGCATCCTTGGCGGGGTCCTTGGTGTCGTCCGGGGCATCGGTCGAACGCAGGGCAAATTTCGCCTCGGCGCCGGTGACGCCGTAATCGTCCTCGATCTTGTAGGAGAGCTGGAGTGCGCCGCGCGCCTGGCGCTCCGGGTCCTTGGCGAGCGCGATCGTCGGCGCACGGTCTGGCGTTGCCGCAAAGGCCCATTGCGGCTGTCCGGAGGGCGCGCGGACATGTGCAGTGCCGTCGCCGGAAATGGCAAAATGCCTTTCGTTGGTCCCCTGGGGGCTAGCCTCGGTGGGAGCCACCTCCTTGAGGCCGCCCGAGACGGCGACATCGAGGCTACCGCCGGACGAGCGCACGATCAGGGTCGAGCCGGCGGGAACGGCGAGAGGACCGCTGGCGGGCAGCGCCGCGGCCTCCTTGTTGGCGGCCGACAGGATAACCGGCGGCTTGCCGGTATAGAGCGGCGGCGTGACCCAGGCGTCGACGCGAACATTGGTCGGCGCCAGCACCCCATTCCAGTTGAAGGCGGCGCCAAGCCGCATCGCACGCTCGTCACCGGCGGCGAAGAAGGTCGCAACCAGCATCACCATGACCAGCGCCCGCAGCGCCCAGGGGTCGTGAAGCGCGAGCCGCGGGTGCGGCAGACCGGCGTGGATGCGCTTGAGGGAGGCCAGCGTACGCTCGCGCTGCGCCTGCCACAGCGCCTGCGCGACCGGATCCTGCGAGGTCAGCGTGTCCGTGAGCGTGGTGGCCGGGCGGTGACGGATGCCGGAGCCACGATCGAGCCGGGCGAGCGCTTCCTCGCGGCTCGGCCAGCGGAAGCGACTCAACGGGAACAGGGCGGCAAGTGCGACGGCGGCGAAGAGCCCCAGGCCAATGGCCCGGGCCAGGAACGGCACCGCCAGCCAGAGGCCGGCCCAGGACACCACCAGAAACAGGCCGACGACGGTCAGGAGGCGCGCCACATTGGGCCAGGCACGCTCCCACGCGATGGCATAAGTAGCCCGGTCGAGGGCCTGCGCCAGCTTCAGCCGCGACAGCGCATCACTGTTGCGGATCGGGTCTGACGGGTCGGGGGTGACGCCGTTCAATCAACTCTCCAGGTTGCCCGGTACAGCAAAGCGTATCACAACGGCAGCACTGAGGCATCCGTTCCTGTACGGGAGAGCCCCCTTTTCCCGCATAACACGAGGACGTGACTGGCTCGGAACAACCCCGTAATTTCCGCGCGCCATCCACCAGAGAAACGAAGGAAACGTCATGGACAAGAAGATGCACGACAAGGGCCTGGAAGTCCGCAAAGCGGTGCTGGGCGAGGCCTATGTCAACAACGCCCTGAAAAACGTCGACGATTTCAATCGCCCGTTCCAGGAGATGCTCAACGAATATTGCTGGGGCACGGTATGGGGCCGCGAGGAGCTGCCGCGCAAGACCCGCAGCATGCTTAACATCGCGATGATCGCGATCCTCAACCGCCAGCACGAGTTTCGGGCGCATTTGAAGGGCGCCCTGACCAATGGCGTGACGCGCGACGAGATTCGCGAGATCCTGATGCAGGTCGCGATCTACGGCGGCATGCCGGCCGCAGTCGACAGCTTTCGGATCGCGCGCGAGGTGTTCGCGGAGATCGACGGCAAGGCGTAAGACAGGATAGCCGCTCTGAAATCGTATTGCTCCGTGATCGGGAGCGAAGCAACGAAGCAATGACGACGGGAGGAAGGATCACCATGGACATCGGATTCATCGGGCTTGGAAACATGGGCTTCCCGATGGCGCGGCGGCTGATCGAGGCGGGACACAGGCTCGTCGTTTTCGATACGCGTAAGGAGATCATGGACAAGCTCGTGGTGCGCGGCGCCACGCCGGCGACTTCGCCAAAGGACGTCGCCGATCAGGTCGAGACGGTCATGGCGAGCCTGCCCTCGCTGCAGGCTTCGCTCGAGGTCGCGACGGGCGCAAACGGCGTGATCGAGGGCAGACGCGCCAAGCGCTTCGTCGATCTGTCGACCGTCGGCTCGGCGATGGCTGCGAAGATTCACGGCCTGCTCGCCAAGCGCAACATCGTGCAGATCGACTGTCCCGTCTCCGGCGGCGTCGGCGGCGCCGAGAAGGGCACGCTTGCGGTGATGGTGTCGGGGCCTAGGGCCGAGTTCGAGCTGTTGAAGCCTGCGCTCGACGTCATCGGAAAGGTCTTCTTCATCGGCGAGAAGCCCGGCGCGGCGCAGACCATGAAGCTCGCCAACAATTTCCTGTCAGCGACCGCGATCGTGGCGACCTCGGAAGCGGTGGTGATGGGCGTGAAGGCCGGCCTCGATCCCGCAGTGATGATCGACGTCATCAATGCGGGCTCGGGCATGAATACCGCGAGCCGCGATAAATTCCCGCGCGCGGTGCTGCCGCGCACGTTCGATTTCGGCTTCGCCACCGGATTGATGGTGAAGGACGTGCGCCTGGCGCTGGAGGAGATGAAGCAGCTCGGCCTGTCGATGGAGGTTGCGGACGCAGTCGGGCGGCTATGGGAGACGGTGATCAGCACGGAAGGCGCCGAGTCCGATTTCACCGCGGCGATCAAGCCGATCGAGAAGAAGGCGGGGGTGGTGGTGGGTGGAGCGAAGGGTGGATTGGCAGGAAAATAGCCGCCCCAATCTCCGCTGTCGTCCCCGGGGCGCGCGAAGCGCGAGCCCGGGACCCATAATCACGGGGCAGGATTTGGCGAAGACTCGTAGTGACCGATTTCGCGGAGCAACTTATCCCTGTTGTTATGGGTCCCCGCCTTCGCGGGGACGACACCGAGGTCGTTGCAGCGGGTCGTCAGCTCACAGCCACGGCGCAGGCTTGTCCATCGCGATCAGCTGCTCGACCTCGACGCGCGGGCGCACCACGGCATATTGGTCGCCCTTCACCAGCACCTCGGGCACCAGCGGCCTGGTGTTGTATGTACCGGCCTGCACCGCACCGTAGGCGCCTGCGGTCATGATGGCGAGGAGATCGCCCGCCTTCGGCGTCGGCAGCGTGCGATCGAGGGCGAGATAGTCGCCGGTTTCGCAGACGGGACCGACGACGTCCGCCTTGATGGTGGCGGCACCCTTCGCGGGCTGCTTCACCGGCAGGATGTCGTGATAGGCCTCATACAGCGTCGGGCGGATCAAATCGTTCATGGCTGCGTCGATGATGACGAAATTCTTGCCGTCGCCGTGCTTCACATAAATGACCTTCGTGACCAGGATGCCGGCGTTGCCGACGATCATGCGGCCCGGCTCGAACATCAGCGTGCAACCGAGATTGTGGCTGACGCGCTTGACCATGGCGGCATAGGCATCGGGCGCCGGCGGCACCTCGCCGTCCATGTCATAGGGAATGCCGAGGCCGCCGCCGAAATCGACGTGGCTGATGTTGTGGCCATCGGCGCGCAGCGTCTGCACGAATTCGGAGAGGATGCGGAACGCGGTCTCCATGCCGGAAAGGTCGGTGATCTGGCTGCCGATATGCACGTCGGCCCCGGTCACCTCGATGCCCGGGAGCTTCGCGGCGCGCGCGTAGACCTCGCGGGCATGCACGATCGGGATGCCGAACTTGTTCTCGGACTTGCCGGTGGAGATTTTTGCATGCGTGCCGGCATCGACGTCGGGGTTGACGCGCAGCGAGATCCGGGCGGTCTTGCCCGTCTCTGTCGCCAGGCGCGACAACAATTCGAGCTCGGGCTCCGATTCGACGTTGAGACAAAGGATGTCGGCAGCGAGCGCTGCGCGCAGCTCCTCTTCCGTCTTGCCGACGCCGGAGAAGACGATCTTGCTGGCGGGAATGCCGGCGGCCAGTGCGCGCTTCAGCTCGCCGCCGGAGACGACGTCAGCACCGGCGCCGAGCTTGGCCAGCGTGCGCAGCACCGACTGGTTCGAGTTCGCCTTCATGGCGTAGCAGACCAGCACCTTCTCGCCGGCGAAGGCGTCCGCGAAGACGCGGTAGTGCCGCTCGAGCGTTGCAGTCGAATAGCAATAGAACGGCGTGCCGACGGTCGCGGCCAGCTCGGACAGATTCACCGCCTCGGCGTGCAGCACGCCGTTGCGATAATCGAAATGGTTCATGGCGTGGGCTCGGTTGTGCCGGCTTATCTCTTGCCGGGAGGTTCGTCCAGGAGCGGGTCGAGAATGAACGGTTTCTTCCTGCCCCTGCCTGCCGCGGGTGCGGCATCCGCACCGTAGGTTGGGTTGAACACGCTCGGCGTCCTCTGGGCTTCGGTCTCGGTATCGGTCGGTGCGGCACCGCCGGCGGTTGACGCGGTCGGCGGCAAGTCCAGCGGGCCCTTGCGGCCGCAGCCGGCGAGCGCGAGCGCCGTCAGGCTCAAGACAATGATGGCCCACCCCGAGCCGGCCGGGCGAAACTTTGACGTCACGACGAAATCCCCACTACGCGGGCCGCACCATACAGAGATTGGCGCGCTCTGGCGAGAGCCGGATGACTATGAAACATCAGCGAAATTTTACCCTCAGCCCCGTTTTCGCTCTTTTTCCAGCCGCTTCGCCCAGGCCTTGGCCTGAGCCGCCACGTTCTTCGGCGCAGTGCCGCCAAAGCTGGTGCGGCTCTTCACCGAGGATTCGACCGAGAGCACACCGAGGACATCCTTGGTGATTCTTGGCTCGATCGCCTGCATCTCCTTGAGCGGCAGTTCGTGCAGGGCGACGCCGCCCTCGGCGGCCTTGGCGACGATGCGGCCGGTGACGTGATGGGCCTCGCGGAACGGCATCTTCAAGGTCCGCACCAGCCAGTCGGCGAGGTCGGTCGCGGTGGCGTAGCCCTCGCCTGCGGCCGCCTTCATCTTGGCTTCGTCGGGCACGAGGTCGTGGACCATGCCGGTCATGGCGCGGATCGCCAGCGACAGCGCGGCGAACCCTTCCATGGCGCCCTGCTTGTCCTCCTGCATGTCCTTTTGATAGGCGAGCGGCAGGCCCTTCATGACGATCAGGAGGCCATTGAGCGCGCCGATGACGCGGCCGGTCTTGGCGCGCACCAGCTCGGCAGCATCCGGGTTGCGCTTCTGCGGCATGATCGAGGAGCCGGTCGTGAACTTGTCGCTGAGTCGGATCAGGCCGACCAAAGGCGAGGTCCAGATCACGATCTCCTCGGCAAAGCGCGACATGTGCACGGCGCAAATCGCGGCCGCCGACAACGTCTCCAGCACGAAGTCGCGGTCGGAGACCGCGTCGAGCGAGTTCGCCATCGGCCGGTCGAACAGAAGCGCCTTCGCGGTGGCGTGGCGATCGATCGGGAACGAGGTGCCGGCCAGCGCGGCCGCGCCGAGCGGGGATTCATTGAGCCGCTTGCGCGCATCCTGGAACCGGCCGCGGTCGCGCGCGGCCATCTCGACATAGGCGAGCAAATGGTGGCCGAAGGTCACGGGCTGCGCGGTCTGCAGATGCGTGAAACCGGGCATGACGGTCGCGGCATGCTCCAGCGCGCGCTCGACCAGCGCCTGCTGGAACGCGGCCAGCGCCGCATCGGTCTCGTCGATGACGTCGCGGACGAACAGGCGGAAATCAGTCGCGACCTGGTCGTTGCGCGAGCGCGCGGTGTGCAGCCTCCCGGCCGCCGGACCGATCAGCTCCGACAGGCGGCTCTCGACGTTCATGTGAATGTCCTCGAGCGCGCGCTTGAACTCGAAGCCGCCCTTGCCGATCTCTGACAAGATCGTGTCTAGACCCTTGCCGATATTTTTCGCATCAGAGGCCGTGATGATGCCCTGGTCGGCCAGCATCGCGGCGTGGGCCTTGGACGCGGCAATGTCCTGGGCGAACAGGTGACGATCGACGTCGATGGAGACGTTGATCTCTTCCATGATCTCGTCGGGACGTTCCGAGAATCGGCCGCCCCACATCTTGTTGCTCATGATCCCGTGCTCACGCCTCGAATTACCGCGCATTTGCTGGCCGCAACCAGCCGTATTAAGAGGCCCCTGATAGCCATATCTGCGACCGGATGACAAACGATATGCTCGACAAGACGCCCTCGGCCACGCGCCGGATCCCCCTCATCGTCGCCGCCGTGACGGTCGTGGGCCTGGCCGGCTTCGCCGCACTGTACGGGTTCGGCCTGAGCCGGGCGCCTTCCGGCGACCCGACCTGCAAGCCGGCGGTGGCGACGGCGCAAAAGATCGCCCCCCTCGCCCACGGCGAGTTGGCGGCGCTGACCATGGCGAGCGCCCCGTTGAAGCTGCCCGACCTCGCCTTCGAGGACGCCGACGGCAAGCCGAAAAAACTGTCCGACTTTCGCGGCAAGACGCTGCTGGTGAACCTCTGGGCCACGTGGTGCGTGCCCTGTCGCAAGGAGATGCCGGCGCTGGACGAGCTCCAGGGCAAGCTGTCGGGCCCGAATTTCGAGGTGGTGGCGATCAACATCGACACCCGCGACCCGGATAAGCCCAAGACGTTCCTGAAAGAGGCCAATCTTGTCAGGCTCGCCTATTTCAGCGACCAAAAAGCCAAGGTTTTCCAGGATCTTAAGGCTGTGGGCCGGGCGCTGGGCATGCCGACCTCGGTGCTGGTCGATCCCCAAGGCTGCGAGATCGCGACGATCGCGGGGCCGGCGGAATGGGCGAGCGAAGACGCGCTCAAGCTGATCCGGGCCGCTACCGGCAAGGCCGCCGCGTCGCTCTAGAATAGCTCAGGCGGTGACGTTGAGATTGCCGCCCACGCCAGGACCGACATTGGCAAGCGAGGGCTGCCCGGCACCCATCAGGGTCAGGACGGTGGATTTCTCCATGTCCATGTTCTGCTTGGTCAGCGTCGCCGCGATGTTCGACTGCAGCGCACCTTGCTGAGCGGCCAGCATGGTGCTGACCATTGCCATCATGTCCATTACGCGAACCCTCTTACCGGCCGTAACCTAGGCGCGAGAGGTTAACGCGACATGAATTGTCACGAAACGGATCAACGAGTCGGAACCGGCTTGGCGCCGCGGTAATCGTAGAAGCCGCGCTGGGTCTTGCGGCCGAGCCAGCCGGCCTCGACGTACTTCACCAGCAACGGGCACGGGCGGTACTTGGAGTCGGCCAGCCCCTCATGCAGCACCTGCATGATGGAGAGGCAGGTATCGAGACCGATGAAGTCGGCAAGCTCCAGCGGGCCCATGGGATGGTGCGCCCCGAGCTTCATGGCGGCGTCGATCGCCTCGACATTGCCGACGCCTTCGTACAGCGTGTAGATCGCCTCGTTGATCATCGGCAGCAGGATGCGGTTGACGATGAAGGCGGGGAAATCCTCGGAGACCGCGACCTGCTTGCCGAGCTTGCCGACGAATTCCTTGGCGGTCTCGAAGGTGGAGTCGTCAGTAGCGATGCCGCGGATCAGCTCGACCAACTCCATCAACGGCACCGGATTCATGAAGTGAATGCCGATGAAGCGCTCGGGCCGGTCGGTGGCGGCGGCCAGCCGCGTGATCGAGATCGACGACGTGTCGGAGGCGATGATCGCCTCCGGTTTCAACACGGCGCAGAGCTCGTGGAAGATCTTGCGCTTGACCTCTTCCTTCTCGACCGCGGTTTCGATGACGAGGTCGCAATCGGCGAGGTCGTCGAGCTTCTCCGCGGGCGAGATGCGCGCCAGCGCCTTGGTCTTGGCCTCCTCGGTGACGACCTTCTTGGAGACCTGGCGCGCCAGATTGCCGTTGATGGTGGCCATGCCGGACTTGAGGCGGTCGGCCGAAACGTCGTTGAGCATCACGTCGAAGCCGGCGAGCGCCGCGACATGCGCGATGCCATTGCCCATCTGACCCGCGCCGATCACGCCGACCTTCTTGATCTCTGCCGCCATAATGTCATCCACCGGAACGGCGCGCATGTCGCGCCTGCCTATCCCCCGAGCCGGGAGGATCGATTTAATCAGAACCTTGGCTCGAAACCTAGATTGGATCGCTTCGAAGGCGCGCCCAACGCCAAAGAAAGCGCCTCAGAAATGCAACACCGGCCGGAGCTTATACCTCCGGCCGGTGTTTTTCCTGCCTTTTACTTGCCGAGCTTGCCGAGTTCGGCCGTCAGCTCCGGAACCGCCTGGTAGAGATCTGCAACCAAGCCGTAATCGGCGACCTGGAAGATCGGCGCGTCCTCATCCTTGTTGATCGCGACGATCACCTTGGAATCCTTCATGCCGGCCAGATGCTGAATGGCGCCGGAAATGCCGACGGCGACATAGAGCTCGGGAGCCACGACCTTGCCGGTCTGGCCGACCTGCCAGTCGTTCGGCGCATAGCCGGCGTCGACCGCGGCGCGCGAGGCACCGACGCCAGCGCCGAGCTTGTCGGCGAGCGGCTCGATGTACTTGGCGAAGTTCTCGCGGCTTTGCATCGCGCGGCCACCGGAGACGATGATCTTGGCCGAGGTCAGCTCGGGACGATCGCTCTTGGCGACCTCCTCACCGACGAAAGTCGACAGGCCGGGATCGGCCGCCGCCGCAACGTTCTCGACCGGCGCACTGCCGCCTTCGCCCGCTGCGGCGAAGGTGGAGGTCCGCACCGTGATCACCTTCTTGGCATCCTTCGACTTCACGGTCTGGATGGCGTTGCCGGCATAGATCGGCCGCTCGAATGTGTCGGGCGCGACCACCTTGATGATCTCCGAGACCTGCATGACGTCAAGCAGGGCGGCAATGCGCGGCATCACGTTCTTGAAGCGCGAGGTCGCCGGCGCGACGATCGCGTCGTAGCCGGACGCCAGCGATACGACCAGCGCAGCCAGCGGCTCGGCCAGGTCGTGCGCGTAGAGGTCGCCATCGGCGAGCAACACCTTCTTCACGCCGGCAAGCTTCGCGGCGGCATCGGCCGCGGCCTTGGCATTCTGCCCGGCGACCAGCACCTCGACGTCCGCGCCGAGCGCGGCAGCTGCGGTGAGAGCCTTGTTGGTAGCGTCCTTGAGCGACGCGTTGTCGTGTTCGGCAATCAGAAGCGTCGTCATCAGAGCACCCCGGCTTCGTTCTTGAGTTTCGACACGAGCTCGGCGACGTCCTTGACCTTGACGCCTGCCTTGCGGCCGGCCGGCTCCGTCGTCTTGAGAATCTCGAGACGCGCTGCGACGTCGACGCCGTAATCGGCCACGGTCTTCTCCGCGATCGGCTTCTTCTTGGCCTTCATGATGTTGGGCAGCGAAGCGTAGCGTGGCTCGTTGAGGCGAAGATCGGTGGTGACGATCGCGGGCCCCTTCAGCTTCACGGTCTGCAGGCCGCCGTCGACTTCGCGGGTGACCTTGAAGTCGGACCCTTCGACCTCGAGCTTGGAGGCGAACGTCGCCTGCGACCAGCCGAGCAGCGCGGCCAGCATCTGTCCGGTCTGGTTCGAGTCATCGTCGATCGCCTGCTTGCCGAGGATGATCAGGCCCGGTTGCTCTTCTTCCGCGACCTTCTTCAGGATCTTGGCGACAGCGAGCGGCTCGACATTGCCCTCGGCCTTCACCAGGATGCCTCGGTCGGCACCCATGGCGAGGCCGGTGCGGATCGTCTCCGACGCCTGCGCCGGTCCGATCGAGACCACCACAACCTCAGTGGCCTTGCCGGCTTCCTTCAGGCGCAGCGCTTCCTCGACCGCGATCTCGTCGAACGGATTCATGGACATTTTGACGTTGGCGAGTTCAACGCCCGATCCATCGCCCTTGACGCGGACCTTGACGTTGTAATCGACCACCCGCTTTACCGGCACTAAGACCTTCATCGATCCTCTTTCACTCAATTTGGGAGGGGGGTTATCAACTGGCGCGGAACCTAAAGGCCCGATCTGCCCCGGTCAACGCGCGAACGGCTCTAATTTTGGCCCTCTGAGATGCGGGCGCGCGATGGGTCAGCGGTTCTGGCCGGGAACCCAGAGCACGTCGCCGGCGCCATTGCCGTTGGCAGCACGGCTGGCCACGAACAGGAAGTCGGACAGGCGATTCATATAGTGAATGCCAGCCGCGTTAACCGTCTCGGCTGGCCGAGCCGCCAGTTCCACGATCACACGTTCCGCCCGGCGGCATATCGTTCGGGCCACATGCAGATGGGCAGCGGCGGGCGTGCCACCCGGAAGCACGAAGGAGGTCAGCGGCGCGAGCTTGTCGTTGAGCTTGTCGATGTCGCGCTCGAGCCGTTCGACCTGGCTCGCCACCACCCGCAGCCGCTCGGCTTTCCCCTCCCGTTCGGGCACGGCGAGATCGGCACCGAGATCGAACAGATCATTCTGGATGCGGCCGAGCATCGCATCGAGTTCGGGCATGTCCCGGGTGTGGAGCCTGACCACGCCGATTACGGCATTGGTCTCGTCAACGGTGCCATAGGCCTCGATGCGCAGATCGTATTTGGGGCGGCGCTCACCGGTTCCCAGCGCCGTCGTGCCGTCGTCGCCGGTCTTCGTGTAGATGCGGTTCAATACGACCATGTCAGCGTCCCATCGCCCAGACCGCGGCCATCGCGATGATGATCGCCACGAACTGAAGCAGTACGCGCCAGCGCATCAGCTTCTGCGAGGTGTTAGGCGAGCCGCCACGCATCATGTTGATGAGCCCGAGCAGCAACACCAACGCCACGGCGCCGGCTGCCGCCGGCAGGATGAAAGTACTCAGGAGAGATGCCATTTGAGGGTAGATAACACCGTGTGCACGGATGCGCCATGGCGCCGCGACAGCCTCCGGCGTGATTCCGGGGCGATGCGAAGCGCGAGCCGGGCATCCATCGGGCTACCTGCCTGCGGCCAGATGGATTCCGGGCTCGCGCTTCGCGCCCCCCGGAATGACGGCAGGGCGCTTCGCGAACTGGCTTTCGGACCGATAATATCAGATGGTAGCACCATGATTACCGATTTGCGCTCATTGCCAGCTGTCCTGACCTCTCCCTGCGTGCGGGGGGAGAGAGCAGTCGTTTAGGCCGGGCATGAAAGCGATCCGCTACATCTACGCTGTGGTGATGGACGCGTTCTACACGTTCCTCGCCGATGACGGCTGGGCGATCGCAAGCCACATCGCGCTGTCGACGCTGATGGCGCTGTTCCCGTTCCTGATCGTGCTGACCTCGCTCGCCGGCTTCTTCGGCTCCAAGGAGCTTGCCGATCAGGCCGCCAGCCTGATGCTTCAGGTCTGGCCCAAGCAGGTCGCCGATTCCATCTCGGGCGAGGTCCATGACGTGCTCACCACTACCCGCACCGGACTTCTGACCATCGGCGCGGCGCTGTCGGTCTATTTCGCTTCCAATGGCGTCGAGGCGCTGCGGGTGGCGCTCAACCGTGCCTACGCGGTGGTGGAGATGCGGAGCTGGTATTGGCTGCGGCTGGAATCCATTGCCTACACGCTCATCGCAGCCTTCACTGCGCTCGCGATGGCGTTCCTGATCGTGCTCGGTCCGCTGATCATCGAGGCCGCACGGCGCCACATTCCACTGTTCGTCGAATCGAACGAAAGCATTCTCACCTGGCTGCGCTACGGCATCACCATCAGCGCGCTGGTGTTGGCGCTGTTCATCCTGCACGCTTGGCTGCCGGCGGGGAGACGCAGCTTCCTCCAGATCATGCCGGGCATCATCTTCACCGTGGTGGCGTCGCTGATCTCCGGCATCGTCTTCGGACAGTATCTGGCGCGCTTCGCCAACAATTACGTGACGATGTATGCGGGCCTCGCCTCGGTGATCATCGCGCTGGTGTTCCTGTATTTCATCGCCGCGATCTTCGTTTACGGCGGCGAGCTCAACGCCGCGATCATCAAGTCTCGGCTTCCTCACGGCGTGTCGCTTCAAGCAGCGCAGTCGCTAAAGCCCGGGGAGACACAGGCTTGACAAGGAAGGCGTCGGCACCGGCCTCGCGCGAGGCCGCCTCGTCCTCGCCGCGGCCGGACACGCCGATGATCGGGATCTGAGCCAGCGGAGACGGCAGGGTCCGGATCCGCCGGATAGCTTCGACGCCATCGATGCCCGGCAGCACCATGTCCATCAGCACCGCGTCGAATGCGCCCTGCTCCAGCCGGTTCACGGCATCCTCGCCGCGCCCGATGAACTCGGCATGATGGCCAAGCTCGGTCAGAATGGTGTTGAGCACGACGCGGCCGAACGGATTATCCTCGACGCTGAGCACGCGAAGGGCGGCGATCGCCTCGGGCTCGCTGCCGTCCTTCGCCTTGCGGCTCTTGCCCGATCCTGCCGCATCCAGCGACACCGTCAATGTGAAAGTGGCACCGCCACCGCGACGCGGTGCGACCGTGATGTCGCCGCCCATCGCACGCGCCAATTGCTTGACCGAGGAAAGCCCCAAGCCGGCGCCGCCGAAGCGCGAGGCGATGGTGACATTGGCCTGGGTGAACGGGCGGAACAGCCGCTTGATCTCGGCCATGGTGAGGCCGATGCCGCTGTCGGACACCTCGAAGGCGACGCCGACCCTGCCTTTGCCCTTCGCTCGACCTTTACCGGGACGCCATGGCGCGACGGCGAGCGCCACGCCGCCTTGGTCGGTGAATTTCACCGCGTTGTCGATCAGGTTCTCGAGCGCGGCGCGCAGGCGGACGGGATCACCGACCACAAGTCCGGGAAGCTTTTCGGAGATATCAACCTCGGCCTGGAGACCCTTGGCAGCGGCGCGGCCGGTCAGCGAATCGCCGGCGCTGCGGGCAAGCGTCCTCAGGTCAAACAGGTCCTGCCGCAGCTTGCTGCCACCCTTCCCCGTTCCCTTGCCGGTTCGGGCAGCGTCCACGAACAGCGTGGCAAGGCTCGCCAGGTGCTCGGCACCGGCCTTGATGGTGTCGGCCCAGCGCCGCTCTCGTTCCCCGAGATCTGACGTCGCGAGCAGGTCGCTGATCGCCAGAATGCCGGTCAGGGGGGTGCGGACCTCATGAGCAAAGGCAGCCAGCGCTGCCTGGACCACGCCCGGCGCGACGGTCGTGTTGCTGCGCTTACGCGCCTTTCCGGCCGTCCCGGACCGCTTTCGAGGCAGCCGCCTGGACGTCCGTGTTGTGCGCACTGGACGCGTTTTCGCCGCCATGAATCCCCTTCGAAGTACTCTCTTCGAACCCCGCGCTGGCCAAGCATGGCACGGAGGAACACCCGGAGTCACGGCGACGTTTTGCTAACCCCCAGAGAAACTTAATCTAATCCCATCAGCTGGCGGATGCGAGCGGGCGTGACTCCGGCCGCGCGCAAGGCACGCAAACCGGTCGACCGGCTCGATTTCGACAGCTTCCGGCCCGCCTCATCGCGAATCAGCCGGTGATGGCGGTAGGCGGGCTCCGGCAGGCCGAGCAGGACCTGGAGCAAGCGGTGCACCGCGGTGGCGTAAAACAGGTCCCGGCCCCGCACGATCTCGCTGACGCCCTGGAGCGCGTCGTCGACCACCACCGACAGATGGTAGCTGGTCGGCGTCTCCTTGCGGGCCAGGATCACGTCGCCCCACGCCTCCGGCCGCGCCGCGACGATGCCGTACTCGCCGGCCGGCCCCTCGCCGAGTTCATTCCAACTCAGACGGGCGGCACGGCGGCAGGCGGCAGGCATGTCGAGCCGCAGCGCATACGGCGCGCCCGAGGCGATCAACTGCGACCGCTCGTCGGCCGACAGTGATCTGGCGGCGCCGGGATAAAGCGGCGCACCGTCGGGATCGCGCGGCCATGGCCCTTCCACCTCGCGCGCGGCGATGAGCCTTGCGATCTCGGCGCGGCTTTCGAAGGCGGGATAGACGAGACCAAGCGCAGACAGCTTTTCCAACGCAGCACGATAGTCGGCGAGATGCTCCGACTGCCGTCGCACCGGCGTCTCCCAGGCAATTCCGAGCCAGTCGAGATCCTCGTAGATCGCCGTCTCATAGTCCGGCCGGCAGCGTGTCGCATCGATGTCCTCGATCCGCAGCAACATCCGCCCGCCGGTCTCTTGCGCGCGATCAAAGTTGAGCAGCGCGGAATAGGCGTGGCCGAGATGCAGGAGGCCATTGGGGCTGGGGGCAAATCGGAAAACGGGTTGTGCCATCAGATGAATCTCGTCATGGCCGGGCTTGACCCGGCCATCCATCGTCCAAGGACTCTGTTACGATAGGAGATGGATGCACGGGTCAAGCCCGCGCAGCACGAGCCAAACACCATGACCATCCATCTCGAAACCCAGTCCGATCTCGAAGAGGCCGTCCACGCGCTGATCAAGCGCGATCCGCGGCTGAAGCCGATTCTGGAGATCGCAGGCATGCCGGCGCTGCGGCGGCGCGAGCCGGGCTTTACCGGGCTCGCGCACATCGTCTGCGGGCAGCAGCTTTCCACCGCGAGCGCCGCGGCGATCTGGGGACGTCTTTCGGCCGCCTTCGATCCGTTTGATCACGATGCCGTGCGACGGGCCCGCACCGACCGGCTGGGACGGCTCGGCCTCTCCGCCGCCAAGATCAAGACGCTCAAACATCTCGCCCGCGAGATCGCCGCCGAGCGGCTGAACCTCGACGTGCTCGCGGAGGAAGATGCCGATGCCGCCCATCACACGCTGATCGCGCTGCCCGGCATCGGCCCCTGGACCGCCGACGTCTACCTGCTGTTCTGCCTGGGCCATGGCGATGCCTGGCCGGCCGGCGACCTCGCCGTGCAGGAGGGCATCCGGATCGGGCTAGGCCTCAAGGCGCGACCGACGGAGAAGCAGATGGCACCGCTCGCCGAACCCTGGCGCCCGCTGCGCGGTGCGGCGGCGCATCTGTGGTGGAGCTATTACCGCGCCGTGAAGAAGCGAGAGGGCGTGCTGGCGGGATCAGGCTAGCCGCGCAGCCTGGCGCGGTCGGCCCGGGCGCATTCGGCGACGAAATCGACCACGGCGCGCACCGCCGGGAGCTCCACGAGGTCGGGATGGGCCAGCAGCCAGAGATCGGCGATACTCGCGAGCTTCTGCGGAGCGACGCGCACGAGATCCGAATAGGTTTCAGCGACGAAGCATGACAGCGCGGAGATGCCAATTCCGGCACGAACCGCCGCCAGCATGTCCCCCTGGGACGAGCAGCGCATCACCACCCTCGCCTGTTGCGTGACGACATCGCTCCAGCGCGCGAGCTGCACATTGGATGCTTGGTCGGCGAAGCCGATGACGCTGTGCTCCTTCCAATCGCCGCGGCGCTCCGGCAGGGACCGGCCGGCGGCATAGTCGCGCGAGGCATAGAAGCCGGTGCCGAGACGGCCGATCTTGCGGCCGACCAGATTCTCCTCTCCACTGTCGACTGGCCGCAGCACCACGTCGGCCTCACGCCGGCGTACGCTTGCCGGAAACGGATGAGTGATGATCTCGAGCTGGATATGATCGTGCGCACGCAGGAAGGTCGGCAACCGCGGCATCAGCCAGTGCGAGGCCAGCGTCGCGCCGATCGACAGCTTGACGATGCCGCGCGCCCTGTGCCCTCCCGCCGCCACCGCGGTCTCAGCCCGTAGCGCCGCGGCCGCCATCGCCTCGGCGTGCTCGCGCAAGGTCCTTCCATCCGCGGTCAGCGCCAGGCCATCTGCGGCGCGCGCCACCAATCGCGTGCCGAGCTGGGCTTCGAGGGCCGCGATCTTGCGGCTGACCGTAGGATGGCTGGTGTGCAGCCGGCGCGCGGCAGCGGTGAAGCTGCCGGTGTCGGCGACTGCGACAAAGGTCTTGCAAAGGTCCCAGTCCATCGGCAGCTCCGTTCACATTTGAATGGCCCTTCGTTCATTATTGAACGGCCGGACCGCGCCGTCCAACCTTATAGTGGCCGTCAATCCGCAACCGGCGGCACTCCGCCCGCACGACAATCAACAGGAAACGTCACGTCGTCCGCCCGCCGGCGGGCCGCGTTTCGGGAGGACAAGATGGCGCTGCCCACTCTCTTGAAGGATTCGCTGGAACTGCCCGTCGTCGGCTCTCCCCTCTTCATCGTTTCCGGGCCGGAGCTGGTGATCGCCCAGTGCAAGGCGGGCGTCGTCGGCTCCTTTCCTGCACTCAATGCCCGCCCAGTCGAGAAGCTCGACGAGTGGCTGAGCCGCATCGAGGACGAGCTCGGGGAATACAGATCGCGCAATCCCGGCAAGAAGGTCGCCCCCTACGCCGTCAACCAGATCTGCCATGCCTCCAACGATCGACTGATGAAGGACATGGAGATCTGCGTGAAGCACAAGGCGCCGATCATCATCACCTCGCTGCGGCCGCCGGCGGAGATTGTTGAAGCCGCGCATTCTTATGGCGGGCTGGTGTTCCACGACGTCATCAACGTCAAGCATGCGCGGAAAGCCGCCGAGCAGGGCGTAGACGGCCTGATCCTGGTCTGCGCCGGTGCGGGCGGACACGCCGGCACGCTGTCGCCCTTCGCATTGGTGCGCGAAGTCAAGCAGTGGTTTGGTGGAGCGATCCTGCTGTCGGGCGCGATCAGTGACGGCTTCGGCATCGCCTCCGCGCTGACGCTCGGCGCCGACCTCGCCTATATGGGCACGCGTTTCATCGCGACCCAGGAAGCCAATGCGGACGACGCCTACAAGTCCGCGCTGACGCGGCACGCCGCGCACGACATCGTCTACACCAACCTGTTCACCGGCGTGCACGGCAATTACCTGGGCCCCTCAATCGCGGCCGCAGGGCTGGACCCGGACAATCTTCCCGCTGCCGACAAATCGAAGATGAATTTCGGCTCCGGCGGCAACATGAAATCGAAAGCGTGGCGCGACATCTGGGGATCAGGCCAGGGTATCGGCCAGATCGTGGATGCCCCGCCGGTCGCCGAGCTCGTCGAGCGCATGAAGGGGGAATTCGACCAGGCGCGGCGCGATTTCCTGATGCGCGTGAGCGCCTGACGTCTCGGACTGAATAAACACGGGAGGACATCATGAAGCAGGCAGCCGCACTGATCGGACTATCGTTGCTGACACTTGGCGCGAGCGGCGCCCATGCCGAAGGCGCCGGCGAGATCCGCATCGGGCAGACCCTGCCTTATAGCGGCCCTGCCTCCGGCTTCGGCACGATCGGGCGGACGCAAGAAGCCTTCTTCGAGAAGATCAATGCCGAGGGCGGCATCAACGGTCGCAAGGTCAAGTTCATCACGCTGGACGATGCCTACTCTCCGCCCAAGACGGTCGAGCAGACCCGCAAGCTGGTGGAGCAGGACGAAGTGCTGATGATGTTCGGCTCGCTCGGCACCGCCACCAACAGCGCCGTGCAGCGCTATCTCAACGGCAAGAAGGTGCCCCAGCTGTTCGTGCTCTCCGGCGCGACGAAATGGGCCGATCCGCAGAAATATCCGTGGACCATGCCCGGCATGGCCGCCTACGAATCCGAGGGCGTGGTCTATGCCAAGCACGTGCTGCGCACCAAGCCGGGCGCCAAGATCGCCATCCTGTCCCAGAACGACGATTTCGGCCGCGACTATGTGGCAGGCTTCAAGCGCGCGCTCGGCGACAAGGCCAACAGCATGATCGTGGCCGAAGCGACATACGAGACCAGCGCGCCGACGATCAGCTCGCAGCTATCGGCCTTGAAGGCTTCGGGCGCCGACGTGCTGTTCGGGGTCGTGCTCGGAAAGTTCACCTCGCAGATGATCAAGGGCGTAGCCGAGCTCGGCTGGAAACCCGAACTGTTCTTCGTGCCGACCTCGGCCTCGTCGATCTCGTTCCTGGAGCCGGCTGGGCTCGACAACGCGGTCGGCCTGATCTCGTCCAGCAATCAAAAGGACACGATGGATCCGCAATGGGCCGACGATCCTGGCGTGAAGGAATACTTCGCGTTCATGAAGCAATACATGCCCGCCGCCGACCTCTCCAACTCCAACTATGCGGCCGGCTATCATTATGCGACCCTGCTCATGACCGTACTCAAGGCCTGCAAGGATGACTTCAGCCGCGACAACATCATGCGCCAGGCAGCCTCGCTCAAGGACGTCCAGCTGCCGTTGCTGCTACCGGGCATAACGGTTGCGACCGGGCCCGACGATTATCTTCCTTTCCAGCAGCTGAGGCTCCGGCGCTTCAATGGCAAGAGCTGGGTGGGATTCGGCGACGTGCTGGATGACCGCTGACATCCCGGAAGGAGGATAGGCCCATGATCATCAGCGGCGACCGCCGGATTAGCTACAGCGAAATCCAGGCACGCATCAGACGCGCCGCCAGCGGGTTTCGCGCGCTTGGCCTTGCCGAGGGCGCACCTGTCGCAATGATGCTGCGTAACGATTTCGCCCTGTTCGAGGTGGTGGCAGCTTCGGCCGCCCTGGGGAGCCCGGTGGTGCCGATCAACTGGCATCTCAAGGCCGAAGAGGTCCGATACATTTTGGCCGATAGCGGCGCAAACATCCTGGTTTGCCACGCCGACCTGCTGCCGCAAATCCGCTCCGGCCTGCCACCAGACTTCCGCCTCCTCGTGGTCGAGACCCCGCCCGAACTCAAGGCTACGTTCGCCGTGCCCGCGGCGCTGGCGCAGGTCCCGTCCGGAATGACCGATTGGGATCGCTGGCGGGAGGATCACCCGGAATCACAGGAGCCGCCGAGGCGAGCTGCCGCAATGATCTATACGTCCGGTACCACCGGCATGCCGAAGGGCGTGCGCCGGATGCCGATGCAGCCGGATCAGGCCGCCGCATCAGAACGCGTCGGCGCGATCACATACGGCATCAAGCCGCGCGAGGGCCAGGTCGTGCTGATCAACGGGCCCATGTACCACTCGGCCCCGCACTCCTATGGCATGATGGCGTTCCGCAACGGCTGCACGATCGTCCTGCAGCCGCGGTTCGAGGCAGAGGAACTGCTGGCTCTGATCGAGCGCCACCGTGTGACGCATATCCACATGGTACCGACCATGTTCGTCCGGCTGTTGCGCCTTCCTGACACAGTCAGGCGGCGCTACGACCTGTCGTCGCTGCGCTTCGTCGTGCACGGCGCCGCGCCCGGCCCGCCCGAGGTGAAGAAGGCGATGATCGATTGGTGGGGACCCGTCATCAACGAATATTTCGGCTCGACCGAGACCGGGATTCCGGTCTGGCACTCGGCCGAGGAAGCGTTGAAGAAGCCCGGCACGGTCGGCCGGGCAATCGAGGGCGGCATCATCAGGATCTTCCGCGACGACGGCAGCCAGTGCGGCGCTGGCGAAGTCGGCGAGATCTACATGCGCCAGAGGGCGGTGCCCGACTTTGATTATCACGGTAAGGCGCAAGCCCGGGCGGAAGCAGGGCGCGACGGTCTGGTCAGTGTCGGCGACGTCGGCTATCTCGACGAGGACGGCTATCTGTTCCTGTGCGACCGCAAGCGCGACATGGTGATATCAGGCGGGGTCAACATCTACCCCGCCGAGATCGAGAACGTGCTGATCGGGATGCATGGGGTGCGCGACTGCGCCGTGTTCGGCATCCCGGATGCGGAATATGGCGAACGGCTGTGCGCCTGCATCGAGCCGGAAAGGGGCGTGCAGCTCTCAGCTGCCGCGGTGCAGGCCTTTCTGCGCGAGCGGCTGGCCAACTTCAAGGTGCCCAAGGAAGTCCAGTTCCTGGATGCGATGCCGCGCGAGGCAACCGGGAAGATCTTCAAGCGCAAGCTGCGCGATCCCTATTGGGCGGACTGGAAACCGGACGGGCCTGAGCCGGCGGCCCCGAAATCCCGGGCTTGAAGAATCACGCGGCCTATTCCGCCCGAGCAGGGCTATATGCCGGCATTACTCGGGTCACCGGCTTTTGGCGGTCTGCGAAAGCGTATAGCGTCAGCCTCAGAGGAAACGCCGCGAAGGCCGCCATGAGGTCGCGCATGCTGGACAAGACCAAGGATATTTACGTCTCCGCACAGTCCTGGCTCGATGAATTCGAGCGCGCCCTGGGCAAGCCTGATGCCGCCCTGAAGCGCCTCTTCCTTGCAGACGGCTTCTGGCGCGACGTACTGGCGCTGAGCTGGAACCTGCAGACGATCGCGGGCGCCGATCCGATCACGCGGGAATTGGCCGCGCGCGCGCCCAAGGCCGCGCCGACCAATTTCAGGATCGCTCCGAACCGCGCGCCGCCACGCTGGGTTACCCGCGCCGGCACCAATACCATCGAAGCGATCTTCGATTTCGAGACCGCAATCGGCCGCGGCAGCGGCATCGTGCGGCTCGTCCCGGACCCTGCCGACGGCGACCGCCTGAAGGCATGGACGCTGCTGACCGCCCTCGATGAATTGAAAGGCTACGAGGAACAGCTCGGCACCTCCCGGCCGCGCGGTCAGGCCTATTCCCGCGATTTCCGCGGGCCGAACTGGCTCGATCTCCGCAACGCCTCGCGCGACTACGCCGACCGCGACCCGGCCGTGCTGGTGGTTGGCGGCGGCCAGGCTGGGCTTGCGATAGCGGCGCGGCTGAAGCAATTGAAGGTCGACACGCTGATCGTCGATCGCGAGGCGCGGATCGGGGACAATTGGCGCAAGCGCTATCACGCGCTCACCCTGCACAACCAGGTGCAGGTCAATCATCTCCCCTACATGCCGTTCCCGCCGAACTGGCCGACCTACATCCCGAAGGACAAGCTCGCCAACTGGTTCGAAGCTTACGTCGATGCCATGGAGCTGAACTTCTGGACCGGCACCGAGTTCGAAGGCGGCGCGTACGAGGAGGCGAAGGGCCACTGGACCGTGAGGCTGCGCCGTGCCGATGGCAGCCGACGCACCATGCATCCGCGCCATGTGATCATGGCGACCGGCGTCAGCGGCATCGCCAATATTCCGGACATTCCGACGCTTTCCAATTTCAAGGGCACGCTGGTGCATTCGAGCCGCTACGAAGACGGTGAGAACTGGACCGGCAAGCGCGCCATCGTCATCGGCACCGGCAACAGCGGCCACGACATCGCGCAGGACCTGTATTCCAGCGGCGCCGAAGTGACGCTGGTCCAGCGCTCGCCGACACTCGTTACCAACATCGAGCCCTCAGCGCAGCTCGCTTACGCCACCTACAACGAGGGTACGCTCGAGGACAATGATCTGATCGCGGCGTCGATGCCGACGCCGCTGGCGAAGAAGACGCACGTGATGCTGACCGAGCAGTCGAAGGAGCTCGACAAGGAGCTGCTCGAGGGCCTCGCCCGCGTCGGCTTCAAGCTCGACTTCGGCGAGGCTGGGACCGGCTGGCAGTTCAAATACCTCACCCGCGGCGGCGGGTATTATTTCAACGTCGGCTGCTCGAACCTGATCCTCGAGGGCAAGATCAGGCTCAAGCAGTTCTCCGATATCGACAGCTTCGTTGCCGAGGGCGCCCGGATGAAGGACGGCTCGACCATTGCGGCCGACCTCATCGTGCTTTCGACCGGCTACAAGCCGCAGGAATATCTGGTGAGAAAGCTGTTCGGCGATGGTGTCGCCGACCGTGTCGGCCCGATCTGGGGCTTCGGCGACGGCTTCGAGCTGCGCAACATGTATGCGCGCACGAAGCAACCCGGCCTCTGGTTCATCGCCGGCAGCCTCGCACAATGCCGCATCAATTCGAAATACCTCGCGCTCCAGATCAAGGCCATCGAGGAAGGGATTTTGGGGCGTGAGGAGGGCACGGCTTAACCCTCGCGTCGTTGGACGCGATGCGTATCTCTGCAACGGGTGAGGAGAGACCAATGCCCGCCATTCTCGGCGCCGGCGAGCACCGCTACCGCGTTGTCGAAGACTTCGCCAAGCTCCCGGACGGCTGGCAGCTCACGGACGTCGCCTCGGTCGCCGTTGACAGCAAGGACCGCATCTACGTCTTCAACCGCGGCGCACACCCGATGGTGGTGCTGGATCGCGAGGGAAACTTTTTGCGCAGTTGGGGCGAAGGCCTGTTCTCCCGCGCGCACGGACTGCACATCGATGCCGACGACCATCTCTATTGCACCGACGACGGCGATCACACCGTGCGAAAATGCACTGCGGAAGGAAAGGTGTTGCTCACGATCGGCATCCCGGCAAAGCCGGCGCCGTTCATGAGCGGCGAGCCGTTCCACCGCTGCACCCACACTGCGCTCTCGCCGAAGGGCGAGATCTACGTCTCCGACGGTTACGGCAACGCCCGCGTGCACAAGTTCACGCCGGACGGCAAGCTGATAAAAAGCTGGGGCGAGCCGGGCACCGATCCCGGCCAGTTCAATATCGTGCACAATATCGCCACAGACGCCGACGGCTGGGTCTATGTCGCCGACCGCGAGAACCATCGCGTGCAAGTGTTCAACGGCGAGGGCAAGTACGAGACGCAGTGGAACAATCTGCATCGGCCCTGTGCGCTGTGCTGCTACGGCGGCAGGAGTCCCACCTTCGTGATCGGCGAACTCGGCCCCGGCCTTTCCATCAACCGCAATGTACCCAATCTCGGCCCCCGACTGTCGATCGTGGACGCCAAGGGAAATCGCATCGCACGGTTGGGCGGCGAGGAAGGTCCGGGCCTTGCCAGCGGCAAGTTCCTGGCACCGCATGGCATCGCACTGGACTCCAAGGGCGACATTTATGTCGGCGAGGTCGGCGTCACCAACTGGCAGTCCAGCTTTCCGGACGAGAAGATGCCGGCCGCGGTGCGCACGACGCGGTGCCTGCAGAAGCTGGAGCGGGTACGGGAGTAGCCGCCATTGCAAGTCCATGAGGTGCGGACAAGCGGTTTCACACGCCCGCCGGGATCGCAGCGTTTTGACCGCTTTTGCCACCCCGCCGCCGCATTGCTCGCGCCTGAATAAGTCGCTCAACGGGCTTCACAATCCCGTCACGCTGCATGTAGTATGTCACTACATGCTGCTTCGCAGCGTACATTGGAGGCCGGGAGCGTTACTTGAACGCACATGTCTCGCAAGGCAGTTGGCCGGTGTTGGTGCTGAATGCGGACTTCCGGCCGCTGAGTTACTACCCACTGTCGTTGTGGTCGTGGCAGGACGCGATCAAGGCGGTGTTCCTCGACCGCGTCAACATCGTCGCGCATTACGATCAGGCGGTCCACAGTCCCACGCTGCAGATGCAGCTTCCCAGCGTCGTCTCGCTCAAATCATTCGTCAAGCCGACCACTCATCCGGCCTTCACCCGTTTCAACGTCTTCCTGCGCGATCGTTTCGCCTGCCAATATTGCGGCTCGCCAGAAGACCTCACCTTCGATCACATCATCCCGCGCAGCAAAGGCGGCCAGACCACCTGGGAGAACGTGGTCGCGGCATGCTCGCCGTGCAATCTGCGCAAGGGCAACCTGACGCCGGCGCAAGCAAAGATGTTTCCGCGCCAGAGCGCGTTCGCGCCGACCGTGCACCAGCTCCACCGCAACGGCCGGTTGTTTCCGCCGAACTATCTGCACGACAGCTGGCTCGACTATCTCTACTGGGATACGGAGCTCGATCCGTAGGGCGGGCCTCCGCAGGTTATCCCCGCTGCAGAGCGAGCGTCACGCCGCCGAGCGTGAGCGCCATCGCCGTCCATTCGCGATAGCCCAGCGGCTCGCCCAGAATGATGGCGGCGGAGATCACGCCGATCACCGGCACGATCAGCATGCCGGTCGAGGCCGTGGTCGGTGGCAGACGGCGCAGCGTCTCGAACCAGGTGACGTAGCAGAGGCCCATCGGCACCAGCGTCATGTAGGCGAAGCAGCCGAGTCCCAGCGGGGTAATCGCGGTGATATCGGGATGCTCGAACACGACGCCGAGGATCAGCATCGTGGCGCAGCCGAGCCCGACCTGCCAGACAACGACGACCAGCGGCGGCATCGGCAGCGGCTTGCGGTTGAGCACGTTGCCGAGGGCGAAGAGGATGGCGCAGAGCAGCGCGAGCACGATGCCCAGCAGCTTGTCGGCGCTGAACGCAAGGCCGTTGCCGCTCAGGAGCAGCGTGACGCCGGCAACGCCGAGGACGAGCCCGAAAATGTCCCGGGGCGCCGGCCGCGTGTTGAGCACCGGCCAGGCGAACAGCATCGCCCAGATCGGCATGGTGTAGGCGAGCAGAGCGCCCTCGCTCACGCTCACATATTTCATCGCGACCGTGCCGAGCCCCATCCAGGCGAAGACGTTGGTGAAGGTCGCAAACAGAAGCCGCGGGACGGCTTCGCGCGGAACGGCGAAGGACTCCTTCCGGCTCAGCACGAGGGCGGCGAGAATGAGCGAGGCGCAAACGCCCGCAAGGCCGCGCGCGAACAGCGGCGGCCATTGCTGGAGCAGAAGCTTCATCAGCGGCCAGTTCAGTGCCCAGCCGCATGCCGTCACGCCCAGGCAGAGTGAGCCGATCGTCCTGTCGCGCCGTGCCGTGTCCATGGATAGCGCTTAGCAGCCCAGCACCAGCCGCTCCACCTCGAATGGCGCATGCGGGGGCATCGCGCAGGACGGAACCGGACCGGCCGGCGGTCGTTCAAATGGAAGCCCACGCGTCGATGCGTGCCGCACAACCGAGGGAGGCCATCATGCCCGCAGCCGAGAAAGACCACGTTTACAAGATTCTGGACCTGGTCGGATCGTCCGAGACCTCGATCGAGGACGCGATCAAGAACGCGATCGGCCGCGCCTCGAAGACCGTTCGCGAAATGAAGTGGTTCGAGGTGGTGCAGACGCGCGGTCACATCGAGAACGGTACGGTCGGCCACTTTCAAGTCACCTTGCGCGTCGGCTTCACGCTGGAGGAGTGACGGCGGTCCCGAGGTCGCGGCCGATCCGCTATCTCGGCACATGACCTGTTTGCACATCCCACATCGGTGAACGGAAGTCCTTCGGAATACCGGCTCCCTTCGGGTAACATAGGTCAGGCCAGATGACACGCCACGAAGTGCCCGCCCGCCCCTTCCCTCAGCTCCGGCGCGACCTCGGCGCAGCGCGGCTGAGCGATCGGGCAGCGGGTGTGGAAGTGACAGCCTGACGGCGGCTTCATCGGACTCGGCACGTCGCCCTTGAGACGGATGCGTTCGCGCTTGAGCTTTGGGTCGGGCACCGGCACCGCAGACAGCAGCGCCCTGGTGTAGGGATGCTGCGGAGTGCGGTAGAGGTCGCTCGCTTTCGCCAGCTCGACGATACGGCCGAGATACATCACGGCGACGCGGTCGGAGATGTGCTCGACCACCGAGAGGTCGTGCGCGACGAAGAGATAGGTGAGGTTCAGTTCGGCCTGAAGATCCTCCAGGAGGTTGATGACCTGGGCCTGGATCGATACGTCGAGCGCGGACACCGGCTCATCGCAGACGATCAGCTTCGGCTCGACCGCGAGCGCGCGCGCGATCACGATGCGCTGGCGCTGGCCGCCGGAGAATTCATGCGGATAGCGCCGCATGTGCTCGGCCTTGAGCCCGACCTTGACCAGCAGGCCCGCGACGCGCTCCTCACGCTCCTTGGCGGAGGTCGCCAGATTGTGGATGGTGAAGGCCTCGCCGAGGATCGCGCCGACCGTCATGCGCGGATTGAGCGAGGCGAACGGGTCCTGGAATACCAGCTGCATGTTCCGCCGCATCGCGCGCAGATCGTTGCCGCCGAGCTTGCGCACGTCCTGGCCGTCGAAGGTGACCTCGCCGTCCGTCGGCTCGATCAGGCGCAGCACGCAGCGCCCCGTCGTCGATTTGCCGCAGCCGGACTCGCCGACGAGGCCGAGCGTCTCGCCCCGGTTGACCGAGAACGACACGCCGTCGACCGCATAGACGGTGCCGACCTGCCGCGACAGCAGGCCGCCGAGCACGGGAAAATGTTTCTTGAGGCCGCTGACGCGCAGCAACGGTTCGCTCATGCTGCGCCTCCGAGGCCGGTATCTCCCAAGTGACAGGCCATGCGATGGCCGGGCGCAATCTCGCGCAACAGCGGCTCCCTCTCGGTGCAGACGTTCATGGCGAACTTGCAGCGCGGCGCGAAGCGACAGCCGACCGGCGGATTGATCAGGATCGGCACCGAGCCGCCGATCGCCTCGAGCCGCGTCTTGTGCTCGGCGTCGAGGTCGATGCGCGGGATCGAGCGGATCAAGCCTTGCGTATAGGGATGGCGGGGGTCGCCGAAGAGGTCGTCGACGAGCGCCTCCTCCACCACCTTGCCGGCATACATCACGACCACGCGCTGCGCCGTCTCCGCGACGACGCCCATGGCATGGGTGATCAGCATCACCGCCATGCCGAAGCGGTCCTTCATGTCCTGGAGCAGGTCGAGGATCTGCGCCTGGATGGTGACGTCGAGAGCGGTGGTCGGCTCGTCGGCGATGATCAGCTTCGGCTTGCAGGCGAGCGCCATCGCGATCATCACGCGCTGGCGCATGCCGCCGGAGAACTGGTGCGGATAATTGTGCACGCGGCCTTCCGCGTTCGGGATCTGCACCAGCTTCAGCATCTCGATGGTGCGTTCCAGGGCCTGTTTTCTTGTCACCGCCTCGTGGCGGCGCAGGCTCTCGGCGATCTGCTCGCCGATGGTGAGCACCGGGTTGAGCGAGGTCATCGGCTCCTGGAAGATGAAGCCGATCTCCTTGGCCCTGATCTCATCGAGCTGATTGCTCGTCAGCGGAACGAGATCGCGGCCCTCGAAGATGATCTGGCCCGCCGCGATCCGGCCCGGCGGCATCGCGATCAGCTTCAGGATCGACATTGCGGTGACGGTCTTGCCGCAGCCGGACTCGCCGACGACGCAGAGCGTCTCCCCCTTGTTGATGGTGATGTCGACGCCGTCGACGGCCTGGAGGATGCCGTCGTCGGTGGAGAAGTGGGTCTTGAGGCCCTTGATCTCGAGCAGCGGCGCCATCAGATCACCCGCCGCGCATCGAGCGCGTCACGCAGGCCGTCGCCGATGAAGTTGATGGCGACCACCGCGATGAAGATCGCGCCGCCCGGAAACAACGCCCAATGCGGGCCGATATCGAGGAAATCCTTGGCATCGTACAGCAGTCGGCCCCAGGTCGGGGTATCCGGCGGAAAGCCGAGTCCGAGGAACGACAGCGTCGATTCCGCGATGATGGCGGCGGCGACGTCGATGGTGCCCGCGATGATCACCGGACCAAGCGCATTGGGCAGAATGTGCTTTATCACCTGCCGCAGCGGACTTGCACCGAGCGCACGTGCAGCCTCCACGAATTCCTTTTCGCGGATCGACAGGAACTGCGCGCGCACGAGGCGCGCGACCGGCATCCAGCGGAGCCCCCCGATCACCAGCACGATCAGGATGAAGATGCCGCCTTCGGGCCCGAACACCTGCTTCAGCCCGTCGCGGAAGAGATAGATCAGCAGCAAGAGCAGCGGCAATTGCGGCAGCGACAGGAACAGATCCGTCAGCCACATCAGGCCGTGTCCGAGCGCGCCGCGCGACATACCGGCCAGCGCGCCGATCAGCACGCCGATAAAGACCGAGACCAGCATCGCGGCCAGACCGACCGCGAGCGAGATGCGCCCGCCATAGATCATGCGGGCGAGGATGTCCTGCCCGAGGTCGTCAGTACCGAACGGATGGGCCAGCGACGGCCCCTGCAGACCCGCCACAATGTCGATCTCATCGATCTTGACCCGCCAAACGAACGGACCGAACACCACCGCCAGGACAAGAACCAGGAGCAGGAAAGCGCTGACAACGGCAAGCTTGTGGCGGCTGTAGCGTCGCCACGTCTCGCGCCAGGGCGAGTAGACCCGCCGCTCAGCGGAGGGAGATGCGAGGGTCAAGCAAGCCATAGAGGACGTCCGCGATGAGATTGAACAGCACGACGAGGCACGCGAAGACGAAGGTGACGGCCATCACCACCGGTGTGTCGTTGGAAAGGATGGAGGTGATCAGAAGCGAGCCGATGCCTGGGATGCGGAAGATCTGCTCGGTGACGATGGCGCCGCCGAACACCGCGGGCATCTGCAACGCGATGAGCGTGACGACCGGGATCATGGCGTTGCGCATCACATGCTTGACGATGACGGTGGCCTGACCAAGGCCCTTGGCACGGGCCGTGGTGACATAGTCGAGCCGGATCACGTCGAGCATCGCCGAACGTACGAAGCGCGTCATCGACGCCGCCTGGAACAGGCCGAGCACCGCCACCGGCATGATCGCCTGCCGGATCATCTCTAGCACCCAATGAATGCCGGTCGCCTTGATGTCGGTGGTATAGACGAAAGGCAGCCAGTCCAGCGTGACCGAGAAGATCAGGATGAACAGAATGCCGGTGAAGAAGGTCGGCAGCGAGAAGCCGACGAAGGCGAGCGTATTCGCGATCTGGTCGAACAGCGAATACGGCTTGGTGGCGGCATAGACGCCGACGGGAATCGCGATCAGGAGCGCCAGGATCTGCGCCGAACCGATCACGTAGAGCGTGGCCGGAAGGCGTTGGAGGATCAACGTGTCGACGTCCATCCGGCTGACGAAGGAGAAACCCCAGTCGCCGTGCAGCATGGCGTTGAGCCAGTGCAGGTAACGAAGGTAGATCGGATCGTCGAGCCCGAACTTGGCCCGAAGTGCGGCCTGCACTTCGGGCGGAACGTTCGGATTGGTCGCCAATTCCGAGAACGGATCGCCGGGGGCGAGCGCGAGCACGACGAACAGCACAAGCGAGATGGCCAGCAGGCTCGGAATGGCGATCAAGAGGCGACGCAGGACGTACTGACTCATAGGGAGGACCCCCGTCTAGCCTGCGATCAAGCCTCCCGGTACCAGTCCTGGATGTTGTCAGTCTCGTTCGCCCAGCCGCTCAGCGCTGGCCTCAGGGTGTTGGCCGCGGCTTCCACCTTAAGGCGATGCATCACCGGAATGAACACCGTGTCCTGCCAAAGCAGGTCGTTGCACTTGATGTAGAGCGCGGCGCGCTTGACCGGATCGGTTTCGGTCTCGGCCGCCGCAATGGCGGCATCATAGTCTTTGTTGACGTATCGCGGGAAATTCTGCCCCTGCCATTTGTTCTCCTTGGTGGCCACGTTGGCGGAGATGTAGCGGCGCATGTGCAACGCCGGATCCGGCTGCGTCATCGGGATCTGGAACTCCTCGATGTCGGCATAGAATTTGGGGTAGGTGTCGGGATTGGCAACGTCCGACGAGAAGAACACCGAGGCAACGACCGACTTCAGCTCCACATCGATGCCGGCCTTCTGGCAGGCCTGCTTGACGATCGCCTGGGTCTTCTGGCGCGGACCGTTGGTCGATGTCTGGTATAGAAGTTTGAACTTCTTTCCGTCTTTCTCGCGGATGCCGTCCGATCCGACCTTCCATCCAGCATCGTCGAGCATCTTCGAGGCCTTCTCGATGTTGAACTCCCACGAGGTGTTCTTGGAAACGAATTTCTCGGGACCGTTGAGGTAGTTGGCGGTGGTGCGGCCTGCACGACCGTAGATCGCCTTCTTGACGGACTCGCGGTCGACCAGCAAGGCAAGTGCCTTCCGCACATTCGGATCCGAGAGGATCGGGTGCTTGGTCTTCATCGACGACCGTTCGCCATCGACCTCGGTGTGCGGGTCGGTGAAGTTGATCGCAATGAACTCGATGTCGCCGCCGGTGGCGTAGACAGTCTTGCCCTTGCCGCCCTTCTCGAGGCGCAACAGGACGTCGTCCTCGACCTGCATGTTCCAGGCGAAATCGAATTCGCCGGTCTGGATCACCGCGCGCGCAGCGGAGACTGCATCACCGCCGCCCTTCATTTCGATCGTGTCGAAATGCGGCCGGTTGGGCATATGGTAGTCGGGATTGAGCTGCCCGCGGACCACATCGCCCGGCTTGAACTCCACGAATTTGTAGGGGCCGGTGCCCACGGGGGCCAGATTGTTCGGCGCCTCACGGGACTTCGAGCCCTTGTAGTCCGCGAACAGATGCTTCGGGAGAACGCAGCCATATGCGCCGACGAAGGCATTTGCCCAGAACGGCGTCGGAGTCTTGAACAGGATGCGAATCGAAAGATCGCTCACCTTCTCGACCGTGATCTGACCGTAGGTGCTGATGCTGACGGCGGCCGTTGCGGGATCGCTGGCATATTGCCATGTGAACACGAAATCGTCGGCGGTGAGCGGTTTGCCGTCGTGCCATTTGACACCCGGCTTGATTTTCCAAACCACCGATTTGGCATCGGCGGCGAGACCACCGTTTGCAACCGAGGGAATCTCTGCGGCCAGAATCGGATTGAGATTGCCGTCGGCGTCCCAGCTTGCGAGCGGCTCGTAGAACAGCCGCGACCCGTCCTGGTCCTTGGTGCCGGTCGCGAAATGCGGATTCAGCAGCGTCGGCCCCTGCCACCACAACAGCTTGAGAGGGCCGCCGCCCCCGCGCTTGGTCGGCTTATAGACAGCAGGACTCTGCGCCATGGCGACACCGCCGAGCGCGAGAATCTGGTTGGCCAATGGTGCGGTAAGACCGACAGCGGCCATGCGCTGGATGAAGGCGCGGCGATCCATCCGCCCATCCTTCACCTGGCCGATCATCGAACGCAGTTCTTTATCCAGCATGGTTGTCCCCCGTCTGGTTCCCATAGTGATGACAGCCGCCGAGAAGCACGGCAGCCCATTTGGCTGGCAGTAGATGGCACACCGAATGGGGCGCACGTCAACTGGGACCGTGTGTGTGCAAACGGTCTTCTGGCTGTCTGTTGGGCAAAACTTGCATTCCGCAGCCCATCCGTTCGGCAATCCGGCATCAAAACGTCCCGGATCGCGCGCTGCAGTGCGGAAAATTTGTTCGCCCGATCAGGCGAACATGAACTCGGAATTCTGGGGGTCTGGATCCAGATCTTGGATCTAGATCTTGGACATGTCGAGCGGCGGGGCGACGTGATCCGGCAACGGACAGACGTAAGGCGTCTTGGCCGTCCGCTTCTGAAGATCTGCCTTGGCCGCCTTGATCAGCTCCGGTTCCGTCAGTGCCCTGATGCCGAGACCCGCCATAGCCTTCGCCGCCTGCACCATCGCCTTGTGGGCATGCGGACTCTTGCCCTGCGCCACCACCTGCCAGGTGTGGAAGGGCGTCCCGATGGCAACGGTCGGTGCATGCACCTGCACCGTCGGCACCACCCAGCTCACGTCGCCGACATCGGTCGAGCCGACCAGCGGGTTGCGCTTGGCATCGAGCGGCACCAGAAAGTCGGCCAGCGGGCGGTCCGTCGGCTCCATGCCGATCGCGTAATAGACAGAGTCGATATCCTTGTCGCTCAGCGTTGCGCGGATCTGGCCAGCAAACCTCTTGTCCGCGTCGTCAAAATGCGGCGGTCCGAGCTCTTCCATCACCTGGTGCAGCGCCCGTTCCAGCGGCGCGTTCGGCAGGATATTGGAGACCGCGGAGATGATCTTCATCTCGACCTTGGTCTCTGTCATCAGCGCCGCGCCCTGCGCGATCTTGGACACGCGCTCGACCAGTTCGTTCATGCCGGGAAGATCGCGGGCGCGGATCGAATATCGCACGCGCGCATGGGCCTGCACCACGTTCGGCGCGATGCCGCCGGTGTCGAGCAGTGCATAGTGCACGCGCGCGTCGCTCGGCATGTGCTCGCGCATGTAGTTCACGCCGACATTCATCAGCTCGACCGCATCGAGCGCCGAGCGGCCGAGATGCGGTGAGGCCGCGGCATGCGACGTGCGGCCGGTAAAGATGAAGTCGGCGCGCGTATTGGCGAGCGACGGCGTGACCGCGACCTCCCAGAAGCTGTGCGGATGCCAGGTGATGGCGATGTCCGCGCCCTCGAACGCGCCGGAGCGCACCATGAAGGCTTTTGCCGCGCCGCCTTCTTCCGCGGGGCAGCCGTAATAGCGCACGCGGCCGGGCACCTTGTTCTCGGCCAGCCAGTCCTTCACCGCGGTTGCAGCGAGCAGCGCGGCGGAACCGAGCAGATTGTGACCGCAGCCGTGACCGTGACCGCCGGTCTCGACCGGGCGATGCTCGGCGACACCCGCCTCCTGGCTGAGGCCCGGCAGCGCGTCGTATTCACCCATGAAGGCGATGACCGGACCGCCCTCGCCCCACTCCCCCATCAGCGCAGTTGGAATGCCGGCGACGTTCTCGGTGATCCGGAAGCCCTGATGGCGCAGCTCGGCAAGATGCTCGGCGGCGGACCGCGCCTCGGTGTAGCAGACCTCGGGCATGCCCCAGACCCTGTCGCTGAGATCGATGAAACGCCCCTTGATCGTATCGATGCCACGCCAGATGTCGCTGCGGTTGTCCATGCTTGTCGTCCGCGATGTCTCGGCCAAACGAAGCGGCAAGCGTTAGCAGCTTCACTGCACGGCGCCTAGCACCTCCCCGGACACCAGCCATGCGGGCCATGTCGGATAGGCGCGGCCTGCTCGCCGAGCGCACGAACCGGTTGCGCACATTTCAAAGATTTCACCCGGCGTTCTCACGAATAGTTTGGAACGAGGCTTTCAAGACGGGATCGCCCGGCCTAAATTATGCTTGCTTCGTGCCTCGTTCCACCAGCCCTTCCGGAGCGATGCTCTCAGCCAGGAGGACTCCATGCCCGCTCTGACAGAATGGAGAGTGCCGCCGGCGAACCAGCCGCGCGCGAGCGACTATGGTTTCGATCTCGACCGCGCGCTCGCATCCGTCGTCGGCCTGCACGCCATCATCCCGCCGGACGCCTTCAGCGCCGAAACGCTGGGCACCGAGCGCGCCGGCAACGGCGTCGTGATCGACGACGGGCTGGTGCTCACGATCGGTTATCTCATCACTGAGGCAGAGTCGGTCTGGCTGCACCGCGCCGACGGACGCGTGGTGGAAGGCCATGTGCTCGGCTTCGATTCCGAGACCGGTTTCGGGCTGGTGCAGGCGCTCGGCCGGCTCGACGTCGACCCCTTGCCGCTCGGCAACTCGGCCGAAACCCGGATCGGCGACCGCGTCGTGGTCGGCGGCGCCGGCGGCCGCACACGCTCGGTCGCCAGCCAGATCGTGGCCAAGCAGGAATTCGCCGGTTATTGGGAATATCTGCTGGATGAAGCCATCTTCACCTATCCCGCGCATCCGAACTGGGGCGGCACCGCGTTGCTCAACGAGCGCGGCGAGTTGATCGGCATCGGCTCCCTCCAGCTGGAGCGCGAACGCGACGGCAAGGCCGAGCACGTGAACATGATCGTGCCGATCGATCTGTTGAAGCCCATCCTGGAGGACTTGCGCAAATTCGGCCGCGTCAACAAGCCGGCGCGGCCCTGGCTCGGGCTCTTCTCGACCGAGATCGACAACCGCGTGGTGGTGATCGGGATCTCCGCCAACGGCCCGGCCGCCCGCGCCGAGCTCAAGACCGGCGATGTCATCCTCGCCGTGGACGGCGAGAAAGTCACGAGCCAGAGCGCCTTCTACAGGAAGATGTGGGCGCTCGGCCCCGCCGGCGTCGACGTGCCGCTGACCGTTCACCACGAGGGCGTCACCTTCGACGTCGCGGTGACCTCGACCGACCGCTTCAAGCTCCTGAAGGCGCCGAAGCTGCACTGATCACGAGGCTTGAGGAAGCGGGCGATGACCGAGGCCGTGGTGGACGACATCGTGGCCGTGCTGCCGCCGCTGCTCAATGCGCTGGAAGCGCTCGGCTTCCTCCAGCGGCATTTGCACCCGCCGGCTTTCGCCTCCGTGATGAACGCAATCGGCACACCGGACGAGGCGCTGCGAGCGGCCCGTGCGGCGATCGGCGACTGGCCGGAGCAATTCGCCGGCATCCGCGAGCGGCTCGACGCCGCCTGCAACGAGACGCTCGCCGCCTTTGCCGGAATTCGCGAGGTCGAGCGTGGCAATGGCGATCTCGTCGCCGTCTTTCGCGCGCTTCGCCATGTCCCGCGCGCGCAGGAGGCGCTCTATCCGCTGGCGGTGCAGTTTCCGCCGGTGAGCAGCTTCTTTCTGAACGACGCCAATCGGGAGAACCATGATGTGCTGTCGCGCCTGGAAGTCGGCGCGGGCGAGCACACCGGCATCTTCCACGATCACAATGAGCCCGGCAGCCGCGGCGGCTTCTCGGTCTATGTCCCCGAATATTACGTGCCCGATCGCGCCATGCCGCTGGTGATGGCGCTGCATGGCGGCAGCGGCAACGGGCGCGGCTTTCTGTGGAGCTGGCTGCGCGACGCGCGCAGCCTTGGCGCGATCCTCGTGGCGCCGACAGCGACCGGCCCGACCTGGGCGCTGATGGGCGACGACACCGACACGCCGAACCTCATGCGCGTCCTCGAGACGGTACGTGGACGCTGGAGCATCGATCCCACGCGCATGCTGCTCACCGGCATGAGCGATGGCGGCACTTTCTGTTACGTGAGCGGGCTCGAAAGCGCTTCGCCCTTCACTCACCTCGCGCCGGTTGCGGCGACCTTCCATCCGCTGCTGGCGGAGATGGCGGACGCAACGCGCCTGCAAGGCCTGCCGGTCTTCATCACTCACGGCAAGCTCGACTGGATGTTTCCGGTGCAGACCGCACGCCAGACGCAGGCGACGCTCTCCGCCGCGGGCGCGGATGTCACCTATCGCGAGATCGGTGATCTCAGCCACACCTATCCGCGCGAGATCAACGCGGAGCTGATGGCCTGGCTGAATAGGACGTGAACGATCCGTCCTTACCTGCGCCGTACTGCCGCGGAACCATCACTCCGGGCCGACGTTGTTGCCGGTCACCGGAGGTTCGCCATGCAGACTTTTTTCGGAATGATTTTGGGCGCGCTGCTGCTTGCGGGCGGCGTCTACGTCTATGACTCCATGCAGACGTCGTCGGTCGCCAACGGCGAGGTGGCGACCACCAATCGCACCATCGTGAACTGGGATGTTGCGAAGGCCGACTTTGACGCGCTGCGTGACCGCGCGCACAAGGACTGGGTCCGGATCTCGTCGAAATAATACCGACCGATCACCTGAAGAAGGCGCCGTCGCGAGTTCCGCGGCGGCGTCTTTTTTGCACACCCGGACGCCTTGCGCGTCAGTTCATCTTGGCCTTGCGCGCGTCGGCGATGACCTGCTCGAACTGGGCCATGGTGAGCACACCGGGCACGCGATACTTGCCGACGATGAACGACGGGGTGCCGCGGAAGCCGAAGGCTTCGGCCTGCTCGTTGTTGCGCTTGAGGATGGCGTCGATGTCCTTGGCGTGACCGGCAAGATCCCGCTTCAACCGGTCCATGTCGACACCGGCAGCCGCCAGCAGCTCGTTGATGCGCGCCTCGGTCAGGCGCGAGCTGACGCCCATCATGGCGTCGTGGGCCTGATGGTACTTGTCCTGGAATTTCGCCGCGAGCGCGGTCCGCGCGGCCGTGACCGAGACCGGCCCGAGGATCGGCCAATCCTTCATCACGAGCCGCACCTTGCCATCGTCCTGGACGACCTGACGCAGTTCGGGCTCGAGCTTGCGGCAATAGGGACAATTGTAATCGGACCATTCGACAATGGTGACGTTTCCGTTGGGATTGCCGGCGACGGGCGTGTCCGGATCGCGCAACACCTTGGCTTCGGTCAGCACCTCATCGTCGCTCGCGGCGCGCGCCAACGTGATGCCGCCCGCCGCCAAGCTGCCTGCTCCGATCAGCGTCAAGGCGGCGCGCCGCGTCGGCATGAGGCGCTCTTTCCCAGATCCAGCCATATCTCGTCCCGCGTCGGTTCCCCTGTCGCAAGTACGATTGGGGACCAGGAATTGTTACCGGTCATATAGAATGCCGCGGACGCGATTGCCACGCGAATCGGACCCGGCTCAACTAAGCTGCCGGGCGAGGCATGATCGCCATCAGGGTCCCGGTCATGGCCGCAATCAGCTTGGTTTTGCCGTCATGCTGGGCAAAGGCCTTGGCTTCGCAGAAGGTCAGCGTGCGGCCGGGCTTGATGACTTCGGCCCTGAAGACGAAGCGCTCGCCCCGGGCCGGCGCGAGCAGCGTCGTCTTGAACTCGACGGTGAGGATGTCGGCCTCGCGCGGCATCAAGGTAAAGGCGGCGACGCCGCAGGCATTGTCCAGGCCTGCGGTGATGATGCCGGCATGGACAAAGCCGTTCTGCTGGGTGAAGGCGGTTGCATAGGGCATCGCCAGTTCGACCCGACCCGGCGACAGATCCACGATCGACAGGCCCAGCGTGCGCATCGCCGGTTGGGCGGCAAACATCGCCGTCGCGGCGGTGAGGCACTCAGGGTTTTTCGGCTCGAACGCGGCCATCTCCTCCATCGCAATCCCTCCAGCTTTTCGTTGATACGGTAGCGTATCAACGCCTTGTCGCGCTAGCAATACGGCACCGTATCAAGATCGGCGAGGCTTCCTCATGAGGGACGGCAAGGGTGATGTCTGGGTCGAGGCCGGATTTGCCGAGCTCGCCCGTTCAGGAGTTGAAGGCGTGCGGGTCGAGGTGCTCGCCAAGAACCTCGGCGTCACCAAGGGCGGCTTCTACCGACGCTTCGCCGACCGCGCCGCGCTGCTCAACGCCATGCTGGAGGTCTGGCGCGAGGGGCGCGTCGCCGCAATCGCGCAGCAGACAAGTCTCGACGGGCAAGCGCCCCGCGAGCGGCTAAGCGCGATCATCCAGCTTTACTCCGAGCGGCTCAATCCGGAAGGGATGGCAATCGAGCTTGCGATCCGGCAATGGGCTCGCTCGGACGAGAACGCTGCGGCCGCGGTGGCGAGCGTGGACGCAGCTCGGCTCAAGCACGTGGCCGAGCTCTATTGCGCAACCGGCCTTGCAGCCGAGCAGGCCGAGGCGCAGGCCTTCCTGTTCTACTGCTTCATCTTCGGCCAGAGCCTATTGTTCGTCGAGCACGGTCCGCGCAGGCGGTCGCAGCTGGTGGCGAGATCGGCCGAGAAGCTGCTCGACTGAGCACGATCTGGAAAACCGTGCAGCAAAAATCAAACGAAATGGCCGGAGCGTGGCTCCGGCCATCATGTGTCAGATAGGAGCTCAGGCCGCGCCCTTCAGCTTCTTGGTGCATTCGCTGTAATAGCCGCCGCCCTTCTGGATCCACTTCAAGCCGCCATTGCCGTTGTTGGCCTTGTTGGCATTGTACTGGTCGACGCAGGTGTGCAGACGCGCCTTGCCGGGGGTCTCCTTGGCATATTTCGGATCGACCGCGTTCGGATAGATCGCAGGGCCAGCCGGCAGCGTCGGCGCGGCGGCAGGCTCCCCATCCTTCTTTGCCTGCTTCGGCTCCGCAGGAGCAGCCGGAGTAGCCGCGGCAGACGTTGCGTCTGCCCCGCACTGGGCCTTGCGGAAATCATTCCACTTCATGGTCCCGAGCGAGCCGTCCTTCTTGGCGGCCTGGTATTTCGCGCTGCACTCCTGCGCGGTCAGCGCCTGCGCTGGCGCGCCGGCCAGCAATGTCGCGACACCCGACGCTGCAATCGCGCACAACAATTTCGTCTGAATGGTCATACCTGGGTCTCCTGCTTGATCTTCCCCGACGGAAGTAAAACGAACATTTCTATCCTAGCGTGTCGTCCGCTTTCGACAAGGATGCGATGAGCTGCGTCGGCAAAATATAGTGACTCCCGCTACTCAACCATTCATGCCGCGTTCAGCAACCCAAGCCGACGTTCCCCGCCCCTCGCATTCTCGCGAAAAGAGTGCACCACATGATCTTTTCCTTTCGCCTCGCCGTCATCGCTCTCGCCTCCTTGCTGATCACCGGCGCCGCGTCTGCGCAGACGGCCGCGCCCGCTGCCAAAACCGATGCCGCTGTCACCACCGAGAAGAAGACGGCGATGGAGCGCTCGGCCGAGTCGCTCGAATGCTCCAAGCAGGCGGACACCAAGGGACTGAAGGGCAAGGAGCGCAAGAAATTCCGCCGCGAGTGCAAGAAGGAGGCGAAGGCCCGCACTGTCGCTCCAGCCGCTCCTGCGGCAGACAAGAAGTAAGACCGGATCCTTCGCGAGCACCTGTGAGAGGCTCGCGCATTGCGGCATGACGAGCCTGCAATTGTGCGCCTCCCGCCGATAGGCGATAAGGTGGCGTGAAGCAAATCACCGCCTCGCTGACGTTCGGATGGCCGAGCCGTGCCGTGATCCTGAGCACGCTGGAGACGCTCGTCATCGGCACCGCCGGCGGCCTGGTGTTTCTCGCCGCCAACCTTCCGGGCGGCCTGATCTCGGGTTCGATGATCGCGGTCGGGATGGCTGCAATCGCCGGCCGCCAGCTGACGCTGCCGCCGATCCTGACCCAGACCGTGCTGGTGCTGCTCGGCATCTCGCTGGGCTCGGTCGTCTCGCGCCATCTGCTGCAGCAGGTCGGCGCCTATCCCCTCACCATCGGGCTGCTTGCGCTCGCCACTTTCTGCTCGACGTTCGGCTCGAGCTATTACCTCCAGCGCATCCATGGCTGGGACCGCACCTCGGCTTTCCTGGCCGGCAGCCCCGGCGCGCTGTCGCAGATCACCATCCTGGCGGTCGAGCGCGGCGCCGACCTGCCGGGCATCGCGGTGGTGCAGACCATGCGCGTCATCATCCTGACCGCCGCGCTGCCGATGGTGCTGGCGATTGCGGACGTCGCGCCCTCTGCCTCACCATTGCTGACGACGACCATCGCGTCGCCGCTCGACCTGCTCGAACTGGCCGCCGCGTCGCTGGCCGCAGCGCTCGTCTTGCGGCTGATCAAATTTCCGGCGAGCTGGATGTTCGGCGCGATGATCGCCTCCAGCGTGCTGCATGGTGCCGGATGGGTCGAGGGCGGCCTGCCGGACTGGGTGCGCGGCGTGGCGCTGATCGGGATCGGCGCCCTGATCGGCAGCCGTTTCGCGCGAATGCGGGTCAAGACGCTCGCCGGCCACCTCGGCGCGGCACTGGGCTCGTTCGCCGTGGCCATCGTCGTCTCCGCCATCTTCGTCGGCATCGTGGCGTTGACCACGCAGGTGAAGCTCTCCGACGTCGTCGTCGCCTTCGCGCCTGGCGCGATGGATGCGATGCTGGCTTTGGCGCTGACGCTGCACATCGACCCGATTTTCGTCGGCGCCCATCACCTGTCGCGCTTCGTGTTCGTGACGATCGCAACGCCGGGCATCGTGCATCTGTTCGGACGCACGCAGGACGACGTGGACGATTGAGTCCTACCGCTTCGCCGTGCGCACAAATCCCCAGGCGGCGATCGCAGCCATCAGCAGCGAGATCAGCACGTTGTAGCCGGCGAGCGAGAGACCCAGGAAGCGCCACTGCACCTCGTCGCAGCGCACCACCTTCACGGTGTCGAGCTTCGAGAGCAGATCAGCCGCGCTGCCGAGATTGACGACGGGACCGGAGCAGTCGGTCGGCCCCTTCCAGAACCCCCATTCGACGCCGGAATGATAGGCGCCCAGCCCTGCATTGGCGAGCGTCGCCAGGGCCAAAATCGCGAGCCCCCCCAGCAGCAGCGGTCGCGGCGCGCCGCTCCTCGCCGCCAGCACCGTGAGCGCACCGAGCGGAATCGCGAGGTAATAGGCATAGCGCTGCTCCAGGCAGAGTGGGCAGGGCAGTATCTCCAAGACGAGCTGGAAGAACCAGGCACCTGCGAGCGCGGCTGCGGCGATCAGCGTGACAAGCAGCGAGGCGGTCAGCGCGGGACCGGCGCTGGCCGGCTTGAATGCAGGTATTGCGGCACTCTGGGTCGTCACGGCAGCCTCTCTCGCATCTCTCGCGCTCCCAGCCTCTAGCCCCGGTCCCCGCGGCTGTCGAGAACGTCCGGCATCACTTTGGCGCGGGTTGACCCCGCTTGGTCCATGGCTATAGTCCGCCCGCTTCGCGACGCTCCCTCATGGGCCGACCGAGGGCCCCTGTGGCGGAACTGGTAGACGCGCTCGACTCAAAATCGAGTTCCGCAAGGAGTGCTGGTTCGATTCCGGCCAGGGGCACCACGCTTCGCCCTTCGGATTTCGCGTGGCGCGGCCATGCCAAACCGACCGGCAAAGCATGTCCCTCCGGCGAAGCCTCTTGGCGCAGCCGGACTGTCTGCGCAAAACTCAAATAGCGAGACACGCCGTTACAGTCTCACGACGCATGCCGCCCAAGGCTTTGCTTCTCCTGACCAGAAGTCGCCCGCATGCGCACGGGATGGTCGGCATGAATGCTTCCCCTCGCGACTATTTTGCCGAGTAGGTCACTGCCTCGATCTTGTGACCATCCGGATCTCGGACAAACGCCCCATAATAGTTCGGGTCGTAATTCGGCCGCAGCCCGGGAGCGCCATCGTCGCTGCCACCGTGCTTCAATGCTGTTGCGTAAAAGCGATCGACCATCGAGCGGTTCTCGACGGCAAAGGCGATATGAGTGCCGTTGCCCACGGTCGCGGGTCGTCCATCGATCGGAACCTGCACGCTGAAGTGAAACGTGCCGCTCCCATAGCCCAGCCCACCCTGATCCTCCGCCATCGGCATGATGCCAACGATGGGCAATACGGCATCGTAGAAGCGCTTGGCGCGCTGAACATCGTTCGTCCCTACTGAGACATGGTGGATCATAAGGACCTCCGTTCGATGCTGCTTCGTAACAGTAGGTCTCCAGTCGTTGTTCCGTCAGGGCCTCCCTTCGCCTTGCCGCTTCCGGGCGATGCAGATCGCCCGGAACCTCGCCGCGGAAGTCGCTTTATCTGCGAAGGAAGCAATGCATGGATACACGCGTCAGACATTGCAGGGTTCAGGTCGGACCAGTGGACACCTTCTACCGGGAAGCCGGACCGGAACGCTCGCCGGTCGTTCTGCTGCCGCACGGCTATCCCTGTTCATCCCATGAATTCCGCAATCTGATGCCGCGGCTGGCGGATAAATTGCGGCTGATTGCTCCCGACTATCCCGGGTTCGGTTATAGCGGGACACCTGATGACCTCGATTACAGCTTCGACGGCTATGCGGCGTGGCTGGACCAGTTCGTGACGCAGCTGAAGCTCGAGCGATTCGTGATCTACCTTCATGATTTCGGCTCACCGATCGGGGCCAGGCTGGCGATCATGCGGCCTGAGAGGGTGGTGGCCCAGATCATCCAGAACGGTGACATACCTTACGAAGATGCGCTTGGTCCGAAATACGCGGACATCGAGAAATCCTGGTCGCTGCCCGATCAAGAGTTGCGTGCGGCGATGAGGGAGGCTGTTACCGAAGGAAACTTTCGCGACGAATTCCTGAATGATGTGCGTGCAGAATTGGCGGGACTCATCCCGCCGGATCTTTGGCAATTGCACTGGTCGTTGGTGACCGAACGGAGGAAAGACGCGATCTCAGACCTTCTGTTTGACCTCAAGGCGAACCGTCAATGGTTTCCCGAGCATCGCCGTTATCTCCAACAGCACAAGCCGCCCACATTGATCCTGTGGGGGCCGCAAGATCATTACATGCCCGAAGAGTCCGGCCGCGCCTATTTGCGCGACCTGCCTGATGCCGAATTGCATCTCCTGGACGGGGGGCATTGGCTGCTGGAAACCAACCTCGATGAAGTTGTCTCGTTGATGAGGTCGTTCCTCGAGCGGATTCAACCTGACTGGTAGCGACAGCTATCTGCCTTTGTCCCCAAAGCTGCCTGTCCGCTTCCAACCCACATCGGAGTGAATTTCCTCGTCCTTCTCCAAAGCCGCATGGCGAAGAGCGGGCTCTAACAGTGACGGCGAGTGCGCCCGGCGCCGGCACCGAGGCGAGCTCCCCCAGTCACCCCGGGGCGTTCGACTTCGCCAAGATCTTCCCTATATCGTGGGCAATGATCGGTGATGCAGCGGACAGCTTCGATGGCCAGGAGACGCACGACAGATACGGACGCCGACGACCTGCCGCGCTATTTCGTCTGGGTCCGCGGCCTCGAGGGCCCTGAGCCGCAGAAATGGATGGCGATGGATTTTGGCGTCGGCGACTGGAAGCGGCCCCTCGTGCTCGCCTATCTGGAGCTGCCGGCGGACGAACGACAGCTGTCATTGTCGATGCTTGCCCGGCGATATCCGCCGCCACGTGTCGATCTTCCCTAGCAGAATCGGCGGCGGCTCGACCACCCGTCGAGTCTCCCCGCAACATCAGCCCGGGACATGGCAGTCCCATGTCATCCCCGCCCCCATGATTATGGGTGTCACCGCATCCACGCTGCGGATAGACTTGCCTCGCGCCGCGGGGGACACGCGGGTCGCGGGACGATGATCATGACCGAACAGGGCGAGACGGGTGAGGCCATCACCATCCTCCTCGTCGAGGACGATGCGCCGACCTGCTGGCGGCTCCAGGATGCGCTGGTCAAGGCCGGTTACGAGGTGCGGAGCGCCGGCACGCTCGCGGAGGCGCGGCAGGCCTTGGGCGGCGGCGCACCGCGCGTGCTGCTGACCGACCTGCGGCTGCCCGACGGCCACGGCATCGAACTGATCCGCGAGATGAGGCAGCGCTTTCCCGACAGCGAGATCATGGTGATCTCCGCGCTGGGCGACGAGGAGAGCGTGATTTCCGCGATCACGGTCGGCGCCACCGGCTATCTGCTCAAGGATGCCTTTCCTACCGACATCGCCACTACCGTGCGCGACCTGGTCGCGGGACATTCGCCGATCTCGGCTTCGATCGCCCGGTTCATCGTGCGGAGAACACAGGGCGCCGCACAGAACTCGGCAGAGCAACCGCCCGGACCTGCGCTCAACACGGCGAGGCTGACCCCGCGCGAGATCGACATCCTGTGGGGCATCGCGAAGGGCTTCAGCTATGCCGAGATCGCGAGCCATCTCGGCCTGTCCAAGCAGACCGTGCCCGGCCACATCAAGAACATCTATCGCAAGCTCGAGGTGCACACGCGCAGCGAAGCGGTGTTCGAGGCGGTGCAGCAGGGCCTGATCAAGCTGTGAGCGAGCTCGCCGCCAAGGCACCCATGAAGGCACCGGCCAAGTCCGCACGGCGCCGGCTTTTGGCCTCGCGACTCGTGCCCTATCTGCTGTTCCAGGCGCTGATCGTGGTCGCCACCGTTATGGGCTTGCGCCTGCTGCAGCCGAGCGACCCCGAGGATTCTGCGCTCAGCGGATTCTCGCTGAGGGAGGACGGCTTGATCCGCCCCGTGACGCTGCCGCATTTCACATCCTCGCGCTATTCCGTGGCGGACCCGCCATTCTACGCCAGCACCTTTACCTACCGAAGCGCCGATGCGGCTGCGGGCTGGTCGGTGTACCTGCCGCGCTTCAGCAACGCGGTGGAGGTCGCCGTCAACGGCGTCGTCGTGCTCGACTCCCGGCGCGACGCCAACGCCAACCGGCCCGACCGCAACACGCCGCAGATCGCAGCGATCCCGGCTTCGCTGCTGCACGAAGGCGCAAACGAGATCACGGTGCGGCTGTTCGTGTGGGGACCGCTGAAGGGCTTTCTCGACACTGTCTATGTCGGCCCGGACGCCGCTTTGCGCCCGGCCTTCGAGACCCGCACGCTGCTGTTCGTCACGCTCCCGGTGGTATTCTCCGCCTGGCAGGCGATCCTGGCCGTCATCCTCGCGATCATGTGGCTGATGCGGCGCCACGAGCCGGTCTATGGCGTGCTGGCTGCAGCGATGGTGCTTGGCGTGGTGCAGGCGTTCGCGCCGCCGCCGGTGCCGCCCGTCACCGTCTCCCGGCTGGCCGCGGTGCTGCTGGCGTCGGCACCGATCGAGAGTGCGCTGATCGTCATGTTCGCCGTGCTGTTCTTCGGCTGGCGCTGGCCGCGCTACGGCACGCTGCTGTTCGTGCCCGGCATCCTGGTGTTCGCGGTCGGGCTGCTGGGGGGCCCGCCGCTGCCGCGCATTCTCTTCCTGGTGCTCGGGATTCCCACGGTCGGGCTCTGCCTGTTCCTGATGGCCTGCATCACGGCAACCGCGGTGGTGCGGCGGCAGGATGCTGCGAGCTTCACGATCGGCTGCGCCGTGACCATCGTGCTGGTCTGCTGGATCCAGGACATACTCACGGTGCTTGAGATCGCGACCAACGATCGCATCTTCGTCTCGCGTTTGTCCTATTCGGCGATGCTGGTCGCGATCGGCGCGGGGCTGACCTGGCGCTTTGCCCGCGCGTTGAACCAGGTCGACAGCTTTGCCGGCCAGCTCGTGACACGCGTGCGCGAAGCCGAGGAGCGGCTGAAGGCGAGCTTTGCCCGCGAGGAGGAGCGCGCCCGCGCTGCGGCGCTCGCCAACGAGCGCACCCGTCTGATGCGAGACCTGCACGACGGCCTCGGCGGCCAGCTGGTGAGCATCGTCGCGCTGTCCGAGCGCGGCAATGAGGGCGCGACCATCGCGGACGCCGCCCGCGCGGCACTGAAGGACCTGCGCCTCGTCATCGATTCCATGGACGACATTGGCGGCGACCTGATGCTCGCGCTCGGCTCCTGGCGCGAGCGCGCGACAGCCCAGTTGCGACCGCACGACATCGCGCTAGACTGGCGCGTGGCGACGCCGCAGGGCCTGCCGCTGCATCCCGAACTCAGGCCGTGGCATGTCATCCAGATCATCCGTATCCTCGACGAGGCTGTGACCAACGCGGTCAAGCACGCGCAGGCCCGCCACGTCGCGGTCACCATCGAGACACGTGACGGCAGCGACAGACCTTATGGCGTGATCAGCGTGGCGGACGACGGCCGCGGCTTCGCGCTGGCCGGCAATAGCACGGCCGCGGGCACCGGCCAGACCGCGCGCGGCCTGCGCAACATGAGAAGCCGCGCGGCGCGCTGCGGCGCAATGCTCGATCTGAGCTCGGATGCCTCAGGCACGCGCGTGCAACTGCAATTGCCGCAGCGCTTTCCCGACAGCGACATGGCTGCGGGCTGAAAAGCCCCCTCCCCGAACGTGTGGGGCGCACGGAGAGAGGGGACGGGCCGGGTGATTTGCCTGCGGAGGACAGGGGTGTTCGGCCGCAGGTCCCGTTGGCCCGAAACAATGCAATCAAATCGATCGAATGAAGATATCAGCGCCGGCCGACGCGATTGACCGGGCCGCCGCGATTCATCGGCGTACCTGCGCGCACGCCGACGCCGGGCGCACCGACGCCGGGGGTCGCGACCGCAGCCCGCGCAACCGGAGCTCCCGGCGCGACCACCACCGCCGCAGTCGGCCGCACCACGCAGCCCTTGGGCACCCCAACGGTCTTGCAATAAACCACCGCCTGCGCCGGGCTCGTGCCCAGCGAGACCATCGCCGCGCCCGCCAGGGCCATGATCGTCAGCCCGGCGCTCAGCGCTCCAGCTCTCTTCGACATTCAGCTCTCCTGCTCCCGTTCGGCGTCCCGGTGCAATCACCGGGTCTCGCAGCCGAGGTATAGCCTGAATGGCAAAAGACGGCGCGAGGATACATGCCATGAAGATGGGGGTGCCGCGGCCGGGAGGCCGAGCCGACGCCATGAACATGGCATGGACCCGCGCCGGAGCTTCGCGAGATGGTCCGGCCCGATTGATCCCGGTCGGGACCAACGACGATTCCAAAGAGGTGCTTCATGAAGATTTCGGTTCTTGCCGCGCTGCTGCTCACTGCCACCGCCCTGCCCGCTGCTGCGCAATCCGGTCCATCGGCCCAGGAGCAAATGGCCTGCCGCGGTGACGCCAGCAAATTCTGCGCCGAGCACATCGGCAAGCCGCCGCAGATGAACGCCTGCCTCCGCGAGAACAAGTCGAAGCTCTCGGATTCCTGCCGCAAGGTCGTTGAAGCGCGCGGAGGCTAGTCCTTCATCACACCGTTGGAGAAGGCGGCGAGGGCGGCGCCCCGCCGCCCTCGCGAGAGCAAGCCCAGGCCCGAGCTTCGGCCTGGGCTACGGGATGGGCCCCGCAGACTGCTTGTTGGATCGGCGGTGAGGGCCACCTCATGCTCCGCCGCTATTCCTGCACCATCTCGCCGCTGCCGCCGAATTCGGCTGGGAAATCCTTCAGCTTCGGCAGGCCGTCGTGCATCGGCAGCACGGTCTCGGAATAGTTGACGTGGACGCCGGGCGTGAATGCGAGCGTCGGGATGGTTGCGGCGAAGACGTCGACCAGACCGAGCGGCGGATGGTTGGTCATGAGATGGCCGCCGCACTTCCTGCAATATTTGCGTTGGCTGAGCGGCGTCTTGACGAAGGTCTCGACATTCTGAGCACCCTCGGTGATGCGCACCGCCTCCGGCTTCCAGAGGCTGAAGGCGTTGACCGGGCCGCCCGACCAGGAGCGGCAGGAACGGCAGTGGCAATAGCCCATCGCCTCCGGCGCGCCCGCGACTTCGACCGTGACCGCGCCGCAGAAGCAGTTTCCGACATGTTTCATCGGGCCGTCTCCGTCTCTCGAACGAAAGTTGTCGCGCGTCCTCCTTTCGGCGGACGCGCAGAACGAGGCGAGGCTATACTGACCGGCGCCACGGAATAAGCATGGAGACCCGCTGCCTGTACTGCCGGTACTCGTCACCGAAGAGAGCGACGAGATCATTCTCCTCCAGCGCGATGCCGACGAAAATGTAGAGCGTGGTCACGGCCGCGAACAGCAGATGCCCCGCGGTCATGGTCGGCGCCGCCCAGAACGCAACGATAAAGCCGAGATAGATCGGATGGCGGACGAACTTGTAGAGCAGCGGCGTCTTGAAACGCGGCGGTGCCGTCTCCTTGCCGACGAGTTGGTTGGTCACCTGATGCAAGCCGAACAGTTCAAAGTGGTTGATCATGAAGGTCGAGGTGAACACCAGCACCCAGCCGCCGAGGGACAGCGTGACCAGTGTCACGGCAAGATCCGGATCTTCGACGTTCCATACGACGGACGGCAGCGGGCGCCACTGCCAGAACAGGAGGAGCAGTGACAGGCTCGCGAACAGCACGTACGTGCTTCGCTCGACCGGCTTGGGGACGAACTGCGTCCACCAAGCCTTGAACTGCTGGCGCGCCATCAGGCTATGTTGAACCGCGAACAGCGACATCAGCAGCAGGTTGACGATGACCGCGCGAACGACAGGCGCTTCGGCTCCGCTGTCGATCGTCTTGGGCACCATCACCCCCATGACGAAGCCGATGGCGTAGAGAATGGTGACGAAAAACACGAGATAGGCCGCAATTCCGTACAGAAAGGCGAGGAACTTGAAAATGCGAGAGCCCGCAACATCCGGGCCGATGGAATGAACCTGGTGATCAATTTGGGTCATGAAACGCTCCGTTGTGCCGAGACATCGACACGATTTGGTCTTCGCACCATGCCCGATCGTCCGTCCCCAGACTTTCGCAGACGGTTTATTTTCGCCTGAGGCGACTTTGATTTTTGCTTGAGACGACTGAAACGTGCGATTTCACTTTGAAAACAACGTTCTTGACGGCGATCTGCGGGAGCTCACCCGCGATGGAGCAGCCGTGCCGCTGCAGCCGCAGGTGTTCGATCTGTTGCTCTACCTCGTCACGGAGCGCGACCGCGTCGTCAGCAAGGATGACCTAATCGGTCGGATCTGGAGCGACCGCATCGTCTCGGATTCAGCGCTGAACAGCCGGATCAACGCAGCGCGAAAGGCGCTGGGCGACGACGGCTCGACCCAGCGGCTGATCAAGACCATTGCGCGCAAGGGATTCCGGTTCGTCGGCGAGGTCCGGGAAGAAGCGGCGGCATCCTGTGCGCAGGCGGAAGCCGAGGGAACGCCCCCGCGCGTGGTCGACCGCCCGGCCGTCGCGGTACTCGCCTTCGAGAACCTGAGCGGCGATCCCGCGCAGGACTATTTCGGTGACGGGATCAGCGAGGACATCCTCACCGCGCTGTCGAAACAGCGCTGGTTCATGGTGATCGCCCGGAACTCGTCCTTCACCTACAAGGGGCGCGCGGTCGACATCAGGCAGATCGCCGAGGAACTCGGCGTCCGCTACGTCGTCGAAGGCAGCGTACGCAAGGCGGACAATCGGGTGCGCATCACAGCGCAACTCAACGACGCCGTATCGGGACGCCATCTCTGGGCCGAGCGCTACGACCGCGAGCTCGTCGATGTATTCGCCGTGCAGGACGAGATCACCAATGCGATCGCCGCGGCCATCGAGCCGCAGATCCACGCGGCGGAGAATGTTCGGAGCCGTCGCAAGCCGCCTTTGAGTTTGGACGCCTGGGACCTCTTGATGCGCGCGTTGTCGCATTACTGGCGCGTGACCCGGCAAGATCACGACGCCGCACGGGCACTGCTCGAGCGCGCGCTGACGATCGATCCGAACTATGGCCAGGCGCTGTCGCTGCTCGCCGTTAACGACATGTTCGGCGTGCATCTCGGCTGGGTTGAGCTGGCCGTGGTCGCCCCGGCCGCGGAAGCTGCCGCGCTCGCGGCGCTGCGCTGCGATCATGAGGATTCCTGGGCGCATGCCGCGCTCGGCAGCGTCTGCTTCTCGACCCGCAGGCTTGCGGATGCGCTGTCGGAGTTCGAGCAGGCGCTGGCGCTCAATCCGAACTTCTCGCTGGCGGAGGGCTACTACGCGCTGGCGCTGTGCTATGCTGGACGACCGAAGGATTCGTTCGAGGCCGCGCAACGGGCGATCCGGCTGTCGCCGCGCGATCCGTCCTTGGCGGTCTATCACGGCATCGCCGCCTATGCGCGTTTCACCGAACGTCGCTATGAGGAGGCCATCGCGCTGGCCCGCGAGGCGATCCGCCACCGCGGCGATCTCACCGGCGCCTACCGCGTGCTCGCTGTCTGCGCGGGAATGACGAGTGACGGAGCGCTTGCGGAGATGGCACTGGGCGAGCTCCGCCGTACTCAGCCCGGTATCTCGCTGCACTGGATCTCTACACAGCTGCCGTGGGCCAACGACGCGGATCGCGAGCACTATCTGGAGGGATTTCGCCGGGCCGGATTGCGGTGAGCGCCGCAGTGCTCTTACCTCCCCCGGAGGACCGGCGCTATGTACGCTTCCGGCGCAAATGGACAATAACGTCGAGCCGCGCGATCTCGTGGCCGGGAAGCGCCTCGGGCAGCTTGGTGAAGGCGAGGCCGTCGGCAACGTCGACCAGCACATCCTCGCCTTCGAGATAGAAGTGCGGATGGACGGACGTGTCGGTGTCGAAGAACGACTTGAGACCGTCGGCCGCGATGCGGCGGAGCAGGCCGGCTTCGGTAAACTGGTTCAGCGTGTTATAGACAGTGGCGAGCGACAGGTACGTATTCGCCGCCATCGCCTCCTCGTAGAGACTCTCGGCCGTGACGTGGCGATGGCCGCCCAGGAACAGCAACTGGCCGAGCGCCAGGCGCTGGCGCGTCGGGCGCAGACCGGCATTGCCCAGCAATTGCAGGCAGTGTTGCAGGCCCGCCTTTGCCGTCACATCGAGGCCAGCGATATCAGGTCCGTGATCGTCATCGGCTGGGATAGTCGTGGCCTGAATGTCCATCGATCGTCTCGCGGCTCAAGGAAGGGCGCGCGCAGCAGCGCGCACCAGTTGCCACTCGATCGCAAAAGCAGTGGCTGGGCTTTGATCCGGATCAAATCGGGAGGGGAGCCGTCTCTGACCTAGCGCAAGGCGATCCGTCCCATTCCCGGCCAGAAGGGTCCGATATCAATGAGGCTCACATGTCCAAGCCGATTCCCGACAAGGCAGAGATCGCGCTCGAATACCCTGACAAGTTCTATGTCGGCACCTTCGAGCATTCGTCCCGCTTCGAGGCACGGCTCGACGGCAGCGGCGTCACAGTGGTGCTTCAGCATCCGGGCGCGACGGACGAACGCAAATCGGTGCATCTCCACATCAATTTCGGCCTGCTCGCCGGCATCCTGCGTGACCTCGCAGGCAGCGTCGCTGGCATACCCAAGGACGACATCGCGCACCGCGAGCAGCTGGCCGAGGCGCTCGATGAGCTGCGGCGGGCGCTCGGCACCAATTAGCGACCTGATGCTTTTGGTCGCAGGCGCAGGCTTGTGCACCGCCTCGCCTTGCTCTCAACGCGACTGAACCTGTCCGATCGCTCGAAATGGGCCGATCCGACGTGGCCGAGTGCGCACGGGTAAACAGGACGCGCTGTACATTTTTTGTGCTGATGCTGTCGAGACTTTCATCTTGCGGCGCCGAACGAGACTGTGGGAGCCTCAATCCCGGATGGGGACTGGGATGGGCCGGCCGTAGCTTTCGCGCGCGAGAACGCCTGCGGGAGCGTTCGAGGTTGGCCTCGCTTGAGAAAGATACGACATGCCGAAAAGAGTGTTGCTTGGTCTTCTCCTGGCTTGCGGCCTCACGGCCCCGACACTGGCGCAGGAGCCCAAAGCGGGGGGCGTCATCAATGCCGTGATCCAGCCCGAACCGCCTGGCCTGATGCTTGCGATGATCCAGAACGGTCCGACCCAGATGGTGTCGGGCAACATTTTCGAGGGGCTGCTGCGCTACAGTCCCAAGCTCGAGCCGCAGCCGGAGCTCGCGGAAAGCTGGAGCGTCAGCGAGGACGCCAAGACCTACACCTTCAAGCTCAAGAAGGGCGTGACCTGGCATGACGGCAAGCCCTTCACCGCCGCCGACGTATTGTTTTCGATGGAGATGCTGAAGCAGACGCATGCGCGGGCCCGCACCAACCTCGCGCAGGTCGACAGGGTCGAGGCGCCTGATGACTACACCGTCGTGTTCACGCTGAAGCAGCCGTTCGGCCCCTTCCTCGGCATCTTCGAGGTCGGCTCGATGCCGATCGTGCCCAAGCATCTCTATGAGGGCACCGACTTCAAGACCAACGCATACAACAATGCGCCCGTCGGCACCGGTCCGTTCATGTTCAAGGAGTGGCAGAAGGGCTCGTTCATACGCCTCGTCAAGAACCCGAACTACCACGAGAAGGGCAAACCCTATCTCGACGAGATCTATTGGCAGATCATTCCCGACGCCGCGGCGCGCTCGGTGGCGTTCGAAACGGGCAAGGTGGACGTGCTGCCCGGCGGGTCGGTCGAGAATTTCGACGTGCCGCGGCTGTCCAAGCTGAAGGACACCTGCGTCACCGGGGCCGGCTGGGAATTCTTCTCGCCGTTGGCCTGGCTGTGGCTGAACAACCGCCAGGGTCCGCTCGCGGACAAGCGGGTCCGCCAGGCGATCATGTACGCGATCGACCGCGACTTCGCCAAGGACGTGATCTGGAACGGGCTCGGCAAGGTCGCGACCGGCCCGTCCGCCTCGACCATCAAGTACTACACCGACGACGTGAAGAAGTATCCCTACGATCCAGCCAAGGCCAAGGCGCTGCTGAAGGAAGCCGGCTACAAGGGCGAGAAGATCCGCCTCATGCCGCTCGCCTATGGCGAAACCTGGCAGCGCTGGGGTGAAGCGGTGAAGCAGAACCTCCAGGACGTCGGCATGAACATCGAGACGATCGCCACCGACGTTGCGGGCGGCAACCAGAAGATCGGCGACTGGGATTACGACATCGCCTTCACCTATCTCTACCAGTACGGCGATCCCGCGCTCGGCGTTGGCCGCAACTACATTTCCAGCAACATCGCCAAGGGCCAGGTCTTCAATAATGTCGAGGGCTACTCCAACCCGGAGATCGACAAGCTGTTCGCCGAGGGCGCCGTCGCCACCCCGGATTCGAAGCGCAAGGAGATCTACGAGAAGGCGCAGAAGATCCTGGTCGAGGACGTGCCGGTGGCCTGGATGCTCGAGCTGCAATTCCCCACGATTACGCGGTGCAAGGTCAAGAACCTGATCACCACGGGAATTGGAGTCAATGACGGCTTCAAGGACGCATGGCTCGACAAGTGAGGGCGGTGCCCACCTCTCCCGCAAGGAGAGGCGTCGGCCGCTATCGGCGGCCGTTCTCATCGCCAGATGCGATACGGGCGAGAGTTTACGCTCTCTCGTGGAACCTGATCCCCCTCAACCGCGCCTTCGGCGCGACCTCTCCCCGTTGGGGAGAGGTATGGCGTGCGGCACGGCCGCCTCAACCGACTAGCTTGCGAACCTAAATGCTTACCTTCGTTGCTCAGCGTGTCGTCAAGGGCGTGATCGTCCTGCTCGCGATCGTCGTTCTCAATTTTTTCCTGATCCGGCTGGCGCCCGGCGATCCCGCGGTCGTGATGGCGGGCGAGGCCGGCGCCAGCGATCAGGTCTTCGTCAAACAGCTCAGGGAGAAGTTCGGCCTCGACAAGCCGCTGCCCGAGCAGCTCTTCATCTACGTCAAGGGCGTCGTGTCCCTGGACCTCGGCTTCTCCTTCCGCCAGCAGGCACCGGTTGCAAAGCTGATCGGCGAACGGCTGCCCGCGACGCTGCTGCTGACGCTGACCGCATTCGCGATTTCGCTCATGCTCGGCATCCTGTTCGGCACTTTCGCCGCACGCTTTGCCGGGACCTTCCTCGACACGGCCATCACCGTGTTCGCCCTGATCTTCTACGCCATGCCGATCTTCTGGGTGGCGCTGATGGGCATCCTGTTGTTCTCGGTCACGTTCGATTGGCTGCCGAGCTTCGGCTACGACACGGTCGGCGGGAATTATACGGGTCTTGCCCATGTGGTCGACGTCGCAAGACACCTGGTCATGCCGGGCATGACGCTGGGCCTGTTCTTCATGGCGACCTACACCCGCATGACGCGCGCCTCGATGCTGGAGGTGAAACGCCTCGACTTCGTCAAGACGGCGCGTGCCAAGGGTCTCGCCGACTCCGTGATCCAGCGCCGCCACGTGCTGCGGAACGCGCTGCTTCCCGTCGTGACGCTCGCCGGCGTGCATTCCGGCACGCTGATCGGAGGCGCGGTTATCACCGAGACCGTATTCGCCTGGCCGGGCATCGGGCGGCTGATGTACGACGCCCTGCTGCAGCGCGACTACAACCTGCTGCTCGGAGTCTTCGTGATCTGCTCCGCCATGGTCCTGATCTTCAACCTCATCACCGACCTGGTCTATCGACTGGTCGATCCACGCATCGAATTCGCCTCATGAAACAGTTCTGGAAATCGATACTGAAGAGTCCGAGTGGCGTCATCGGGCTCGTCATCCTGCTGTTGGCGATCTCGGTCGCGGTGTTCGGGCCGATGTTGTTCCCGAACTCGCCCTGGCGCATGGTGCAGCGGCCCTTCCTGCCGCCGTTCACGCTCTCGACGGTGCCGCTCGGCACCGACGCGCTCGGCCGTGACGTGTTCGCGGGCATGATCTTCGGCGCACGGGTATCGCTGCTGGTCGGGCTCGTCTCGACGCTGGTCGCACTGGTCGTCGGCGTGCCGATCGGCGCCATGGCCGGCTATTTCGGCGGCAAGGTCGATGACGCCTTGATGCGCTTCACCGAATTCTTCCAGACCATTCCGAGCTTCGCGCTCGCGATCGTGCTCGTCGCGATCCTGCAGCCCTCGATCTACTCGATCGTTGCCTCGATCGCCCTGGTGAGCTGGCCGCCGGTCGCCCGGCTCGTCAGGGGCGAGGTGCTGTCGCTGCGCACCCGCGAATATGTCCAGGCCGCTGTGGTGACCGGCCAGAGCAACAGCTGGATCATCCTCCGCGAAATCCTGCCGAACGCGTTGTCGCCCGTGATCGTGCTGGCTTCGCTGATGGTGGCGACCGCGATCCTCCTGGAATCCTCCCTGTCGTTCCTCGGCCTCGGCGATCCCAACTTGATTTCCTGGGGTTACATGGTCGGCGCCGGCCGCACCGTGATCCGTCAGGCCTGGTGGATCACGGTGTTTCCCGGCGTCGCCATCCTGATCTCGGTGCTCGGGCTCAATCTGATCGGTGAAGGCCTCAACGATGCGCTGAATCCCCGCCTGTCCCGGGAGGGCCGCTGATGACGACCGCCCCACCCGCCGTCTCCATCAAGAACCTGCGGATCGCGCTGCCCAAAGGCGCCGAGCGCCCCTTCGCCGTCGACGGTGTCTCGCTGGATCTCCGGCCAGGCAAGATCGTCTGTGTGGTCGGCGAGTCCGGATCCGGCAAGTCGATGTGCGCGCATGCGCTGATGGGCCTGTTGCCGGACACGGTGTCGGTCACCTCCGGCGAGATCCATTTTGAAGGCCGCGACCTGCTCAAGCTCGACGATGACGGCTGGCGCGACCTGCGCGGCCGCCGCCTGGCGATGATTTTCCAGGAGCCGATGACTGCGCTCAATCCGTTGATGCGCATCGGCGACCAGATGGCGGAGATGTTCGAGGCGCATGGCCTGCTGACACCCAGGGAAAGGCGAGCCAAGGCCCTGTCGCTGGCGCGCGAGGTCGGCCTGCCCGATCCTGAGAGAATCGTGCGCGCCTATCCGCACCAGCTCTCGGGCGGCCAGCGCCAGCGCGCCATGATCGCGATGGCGCTCGCGCTGGAGCCCGCGGTGCTGGTCGCGGACGAGCCGACCACCGCGCTCGACGTCACCACACAGGCTCAGATTCTCAAGCTGATTCGAAATCTCCAGCGCAATCGCAACATGGCGGTGATGTTCATCACACACGATTTCGGCGTGGTCGCCGACATCGCCGACCAGGTCGTGGTGCTCCGCCACGGCAAGGTCGTCGAGGAAGGTCCCGCCTCTGCCGTCTTCGAGGAGCCGCAGCATGACTACACCAAGGCGCTGCTCGCCGCCGTCCCGTCGATAGATCCGCCCGTTCGCAGCCCCCTGGACGAAATGGCCAAGGCCGTTGAAGTGATCGGGCTAGACAAGACCTATGTCACCTCGGGCGGCTGGTTTCGGGAAGACCGCCGCGTCGATGCCGCGCGCGCTGTCAATTTCAACATTCTCAAGGGCGAGACGCTCGGCCTGGTCGGCGAATCCGGCTCCGGCAAGTCGTCGGTGGCGCGCCTCGTGATGCGGCTTATCGAGGCCGACCGCGGCACGGTGCGGATCGGCGACACCGATCTCACCTCTCTCTCCGGCAAGGCGCTCCGGGCCGAGCGCCATCGCATCCAGATGATCTTCCAGGACCCGTTCGCCTCGCTCAATCCGCGCCGCAAGATAGGCCACATCATCGCCGCCGGCCCGATCGCGGCCGGAACGGATCCGAAGGTCGCGTTCGAGCGCGCCCGCGATCTCCTCAGGATGGTCGGCTTGGACGCCGGTGCGCTCGAGCGCTACCCGCATGAATTCTCCGGCGGCCAGCGCCAGCGAATCGGCATTGCGCGCGCACTCGCACTCGAACCCGAGGTCATCGTGGCCGACGAAGCCGTCTCCGCGCTCGACGTGTCAGTGCAGGCGCAGGTATTGAAGCTGCTCGAAGATCTCAAGGCGCGCCTCGGCCTCTCGATGCTGTTCATCACCCACGATCTGCGCGTCGCAGCCCAGATCTGCGACCGCATCGCGGTGATGCAACGCGGCGCCATCGTCGAGCTGAAGCCGACCGCGCAGTTGTTCGCCGCGCCCGAGCACGCCTACACGCGCGAGCTGCTTGCGGCGGTACCGGGTCGGAAGCAAGCGTCCGCCGCCTGAGCCCGGCTCGCCATCTAAGGAGCAAACACATCCGCGTTACGCCTGCTACGGACATGAGGTGGTGAGCAGCTTTGCAGCCCAGCGCGCGAGGCCGAACGACCGGCCGGATGGCGCTGCATGATCGGTCAATAGACCGTCCGAGGCGTCTGAACGGAGGACACCGGACTATCGCGTGGTGTTGCTCCATGTGGGGACCGAGTTGGTCACGCCGACCGATGGCCAATTGTATGATCCGATCGAGGGCGCCGTGACTGTGCCGACCGTCTGTCCGGACGACCCGTAGGACGACCTCGGCTGCGCGACCGGCGCTCCGGCACCGCTATAGGTCGGCGCCCCCACGCCAGTGGTGTAAGTCCGGCTCGGCCGGGCCTTCTTCGCTTCAGCCGCGAACGGCGCGACAAGCAGCCCGGACGTAACGAGCGCCGCAATGGCGAGGTTGATGGCTTTCATTGTTGATCCTTTCGCCCGGCTGGCATCCGTCAATCACAACTGTTTAGGTACGGGGAAATTTCCATAGGCCTCCATTCATAACTCCGTGTCCGGACGAAGGTGCCCATGGATAGCCGGCCGCCTTCGGATGGACCCGAATCAGCGCTAGTGGATTGCGTTCAGTGACCTCCTGGACGTAAGCAACATGACCGGCGCCGAACTGAAGCAGCTTCGCAACGATCTCTCCGACGCCCTGGAGCGAAAGCTCACTGCGGCCGACATGGCCAAGCTTTGCGGATTGCCTGAGAGAGGCGGCGCCGACACGATCCGACGCTGGGAGGTCAGCGGCCCAACACCCGAGGCGACAAAGATATTGCGCGTCCTCGCGATGGCGAGCGAGCGCTATCCGATCCTGGAGAAGTTCGACGTCTTCGATCGTCATGACGTGCGCGAGGAAGACCGGCCGGCGAAGCGCGCCGCGTTCCGCGAGCAGATGCGCGATGAGGCGCGGCGGCGGCTTGGTTAACAAGAGTCGCGCACAAGTTACCTGAGGTGCGCGAGGTTAAGCCTTCCTTCACCGCTTCTTAGGGTGACGTTAAGCACGAAACTCATTTACAGCCCAATAAGTTAGGTTGGGTGCCGCTGTGCCACGCATGTGACAGCATTTTCGTCAAAAGCGAGCTATCTGCAAAACCAGTGACGGCGCGGAAAGCGCGCCTGCCGGGACCTGACGTGTTGGAGTTCAAGACCATGAAGAAGATTCTGTTTGCGACCGTAGCGCTGCTCGCGGTGGGCGCGGCTGCGCCTGCCGTCGGCGCCGATCTCGGCAACCGCAACTACTACAAGACGCCCGCGCCGGCCTACGCTGCGCCGATCTACAATTGGACGGGTTTCTACATCGGTGCGCATCTCGGCGGCGCGTTCTCCAGCGACAACAATTTCAACGGCCTCTCCACTGGAAACAACGGCAACGGCCGCTTCCTCGGCGGCGTGCAGGTGGGCGCGGACTGGCAGCTCAACCCGTACTTCGTGGTCGGCCTCGAAGGCCAGTATTCCTGGCTGTCCGGCAGCGTCGGCGCAGTGTTCCCCGGCGGCGTCGCCTATACCAACGACCAGCGCGGCCTCGGCTCGATCACCGGCCGCGTCGGCTACACATGGGGTCCGGGCCTGCTCTACGTGAAGGGCGGCTACGCCTATTCGGACAACAACGAGAAGGTGACCGTCGGCGGCGTGCCCACCGCCTTCGTCATCACGGGCGATCACCGCAACGGCTATACCGTCGGCGCCGGCCTCGAATACATGTTCGCCCAGAACTGGTCGGCCAAGGCCGAGTACCAGTACTACAATTTCGGCGACGCGAGCTTCACCGGCGGTCCGCTCGCGGGCACCGGCAGCTTCACCACCGACGACCATACCTTCAAGGCGGGCGTCAACTACCGCTTCAATTGGGCAAGCCCGGCGGTCGCGCGCTACTGATCGGTTACCAAGATCTTACCGCGATGAAGGGCCGGCGCCGTTGCCGGCCCTTCTTTTTTCGCCATGCGGAACACAAGGCAGCCAGTTGCGCCAATTCCGATTCTTTAACCGGTCGTACTGATACTGCCGCCACAACCAGAAGAACATTGGGGGAATTTTCGATGGCGATCCGTCTGGGCCTTGGCCGCTTCCTTGGCCGTTTCCGTACTCGTTTCAAAATGCCGAGATGGGGCGTGCGTGGCAGCCTGTTCGCGGCGTTCGCGGTAATCGCGGGCATGGGTCTCGTGATCGCAGCCGGCGCCGGCCTGGCGCTGCAGAATCTCGGCGGACGCATGACGGAACTTAGCGGGCGGGACATTCCGCGTCTTGCCGCCAGCCTGCAATTGTCGGCACTGAGCGCGAGCCTTGCGGCGCAGGGACCGGCGCTGCTTGCTGCGCAGAACGACGAGGCCCTGAATGAACGCACCAAGAAACTCAGGGAATTGCAGGAGCAGACGCAACAGAAGCTCAACGAGATCATCGAGCTCGGCGGAGACAAGAGCGTTGTTTCCGGGCTCAGCGAAACGATGAAGAGCATCAACGATGCTGCCCAGAGCCTGGCGAAGGCCGCTCGCGAGCGCCTCGACATCGCCGCCCTCCATGAGAAGCAATATGACGCGCTTCGCTCCGCGCAGGGCGCTTTCGTCGGCGCGGCAAACCCGGCGATGCTGGACGCGCAGACTCGGGTCAACGCCATTCTCGGCTCTGCGGACCTGTCCGCCGCCGACGCAACCGATGCCGCGCAGACGGTCGGTCAGCTCGGCAACGTCGTCGCCAGCGGCAACCTTGCCGCCGCGAACATGAGCGCGGCGCTGTCGGCGAGCACGAGCGACAAGCTCGACGACATCCAGAAGGAATTCAAGACGGCACAGGGACGCCTGCGCTCCAACCTCGATCTGCTGCCCGACAATCAGGGCAACAAGATGCTGCGCGAGACGGCGGAAAAGCTGCTCGCGCTCGGCACCGGCAAGACCGGCGTGTTCAATCTGCGCGAGAAGGAACTCGACTCCATCGACTATGGCCAGACCATCCTGGACGAGACGCGCAAGCTCAATGTCGGCCTCGGCATCAGCGTGCAGCAGCTCGTCGACGGCGTGCAGAAGGAGACCAACACCTCGACCTCACAGGCGCGGCAGGAGATCTCGCTCGCGACGTCAGTCATGCTGGCGCTGGGCGCGCTGATGCTGGTCGGCTCGGCGCTGTTCGTCTGGCTCTATGTCGGCCGCAACATCCTGCGCCGGATCGGCGCATTGCAGCACTCGATGCAGCTGCTCGCGAACGGCGATCTCGAAACCGAGATCTACAGCTCGAAGAACCACAATGACGAAATCTCGGCGATGGCGAACACGCTGCAAGTGTTCCGGGAGAGCATGATCGAGGCTCGTGCACTGACGAGCGAGCAAGACAAGGACCGGATCGCCAAGGCCGAGCGGGCCGCGCGCATGGAAGCGAAGATCGCGGAATTCGAAAGCACGGTGCGCTCCGCCCTCGACAATCTGGCGCAGTCGGCCAATTCGATGCAATCGACCGCACAGAGCATGTCGAGCACCGCCGACCAGTCCAACGCGCTGGTGAACGCGGTCGCCTCCGCTGCGGAGGAAACGTCGGTCAACGTGCAGACCGTGTCGGCCGGCACCGAGCAGCTGTCCTCCTCGATCCAGGAGATCAGCCGCCAGGTCGTGACCTCCGCCGAGATCGCCAAGAAGGCCGTCGATGAAGCGGGAGCGACCGACGCCACGGTGCAGAGCCTCGCGGACAGCGCGAGCCGCATCAGCGTCGTCGTCGACCTGATCCAGACCATCGCCTCACAGACGAACCTGCTGGCGCTCAACGCTACGATCGAGGCTGCGCGCGCAGGCGAGGCCGGCCGCGGCTTCGCCGTGGTCGCCTCCGAAGTGAAGAGCCTGGCGAGCCAGACTGCGAAGGCGACGGACGAGATCCGCACGCAGATCGCCAGCATGCAGGAGGTCACCACCTCCGCGGTCGGCGCCATCCAGGGTATCGGCCGGATCATCGGCGAGATCAACGACGTCACCACGACGATCGCGGCCGCTGTCGAGGAGCAGGGCGCCGCCACGCGCGAGATCGCCCGCAACATCCAGCATGCGGCCGGCGGCACCAGCGAGGTCTCCAGCAACATCGTCGGCGTATCCACCGCCTCCGCCGAGGCGGGCGCCGCGGCTGGCGAAGTGCTGAGCGCCTCGGACGCGCTCCGGCGCGAGGCCGATATGCTGCGCGGGGAGATCGACGCGTTCCTCAACGACATCCGGGCGGCCTGATCGTCATTCGGGGGCACCTCGAAGAGGCGAACCCGGAGTCTCGGACCACAATCCCGGGATTCTCGGGTGCGCAACCGCCCACCATGGTTCGCGCTTTGGAGCGTCCCGGAATGACTGCCTTTTTGGCGCTTCAACCGAGACGCGGAAAAACACTGCCGGTATGACGGCCATGCGGCGCCCGCCAGCCATCCTTTTTCGGCTGGCGCCCCGCTCGCGCTGGGTTTAAGCGAATAGGATGAGTTCAAAAACCGACACCGCACAATCCTCGGCCGAGGCCCTGCGCTACCCCTGGGAACAGCACCCCGGCCCCGAACAGATCGTGGAGATCAGGCCCGGCGTGTTGTGGGCGCGGCTGAAGCTGCCGTTCCGCCTCAACCACGTGAACATATACCTGCTCGCCGACGGCGACGGCTATGCGATGATCGACGCCGGCTTCGGCAACGAGGAAACGATCGAAGCCTGGACGAAGCTGTTTGATGGTCCGTTGAAGGGCGTCGACATCACGCGGTTGATTGTCACCCACTCCCACCCCGACCACGTCGGCCTCGCGGGATGGATCGTCGAGCGTTTCAACTGCCCGCTGGTGATGTCGCAGGTCGAATATCTGCAGTCGGTCTATCACCAGAACCGCGGCACCGACGAGCGGCGCGAGGCCCAGCGGCTGTTCTTCCGCCGCCATGGCATGGACGAGTCGCTCACCGAAAAGCTGCTCGGTCGCGGCCAGGACTATCTCAAGCGGGTCTCCGTGCTGCCGCCATCCTACCGACGCATCTCCCACGGCGAGGATGTCGTGATCGGCACGCGCCGCTTCAGGGTAATCACCGGCGGCGGCCACGCGCTCGACCAGGTGATGCTGTATTGCGCCGACGACAAGCTGTTCCTCTCTGCCGACCAGGTGCTGAGCAAGATCTCGCCGAATGTCAGCGTCTGGGCGGTGGAGCCCGAGCAGAACTCGCTCGGCGAGTATCTGGCCTCGCTCGCCAGCCTCACGACGACGCTTCCCTACGACGTGCTGGTGCTGCCCGGCCACGGCGTGCCGTTCTACGGCTTGAAGACCCGCATCAAGCAGCTCGCCGACCATCACGAGGAGCGCTGCCGGCTGATCGCCGAAGCCTGCCGCGAGATGCCGCAGACCTCGCGCGCGCTGGTGCCTGTGGTGTTCAACAAGCACGTGCTGGACGAGCACCAGATGGGCTTTGCCGCCGGCGAGCTCGTCGCCCACGTCAACTACATGATCGTCGAGGGCCGGCTGACGGCCGAGATGCAAGACGGCGTGCTGCGATTTCGGACGACGTAAGCTTGCTTTCGCCGTTCAACCCGAGGGCCGGCCTGGGCTGAGCCGCTAAGGGTCTTCCGCCTTGAGCGAGACCCTCCGTCTGCTTTACTCTCTCTTGTACCTTACATACAGCCCGGTACAAATCCTCGCGCGACGAGCGCAGCCGGATCTTGACGGAGGTCTCGCATGGACATGGTGACGCCGGCCGGGCAGGCCGACCAATTGCTCGGCGCCCTGCGCGACAGACTTGGTGCGGCCGCGGTACTGATGGGCAGTGAAGTGCCCGCCCGCAATTGCAACGATTGGAGCGCGAGCCTGCCGCAGACGCCGCTGGCGGTGATCCGCCCGCTCGATGCGCAAGGTGTGGCGGATGCGATCGCGGCCTGCCGGCAGGCGCGCCTTCCCTTCGTGCCCCAGGGCGGACTGACCGGGCTGTGCCGCGGCGCTTCCCCCGAGGCGGGCTGGGTTGCGATCTCGCTGGAGCGCATGACCGGCATCGAGGAGATCGATCGCGCGTCGATGACGATGACGGTGAAGGCAGGCACGCCGCTGGAGACGATCCAGAAGGCTGCCGACGAGGCCGGCTTCTTCTTTCCGCTCGACCTGGGCTCGCGCGGCTCCTGCGCGATCGGCGGCAATCTCTCCACCAATGCCGGCGGCAACCGCGTGATCCGCTACGGCATGACGCGCGAGCTGGTGCTCGGTCTCGAAGTGGTGCTGCCGGACGGCACCATCATCACTGGCCTCAACAAGCTGATGAAGAACAATGCCGGCTATGACCTGAAACATCTGTTCATCGGCTCGGAAGGCACGCTCGGCATCATCACCCGCGTGGTGCTCAGGCTGTTTCCGAAGCCACGCTCGACCATGGCCGCGCTCTGTGCACTGACGGACTATGCGGCGGTGATCGCGCTGCTCGACGCCGCGCGCAGCGGGCTCGGCCCGCTGCTCTCGGCTTTCGAGGTGATGTGGCCGGACTATTGGGACGTGATCACGAATCGCGCGGGGGTGAAGCCGCCGGTCGCGGCGGGCCACGGCCTCTACGTGCTGGTCGAGGCGCAAGGCACCGATGAGAGCGTCGATGCGCCGCGCTTCCAGGCCTGGCTCGAAGAGCTGATGGAGCGCGGGCTGCTGGCGGATGCCGCCGTCGCGCAATCGCTGGCGCAAACGCAGGCCTTCTGGCGCGTGCGCGACATCTGCGCCGAATTTGGCCAGGTGCTGGGGCCGCACATCGCCTACGACATCGGCCTTGCAGTGGCGCGCATGGACGAGTTCGTCACGCGCTGCAAGGCGGCGCTTGCCTCCGGCATCAAGGGTTGCGAGAGCGTCTATTACGGTCACATCGGCGACGGCAATCTGCATCTCGTCTCCTGGGTCGGCGGCCTCTCGGTCGCGCAGCAGCCGAAGGAGGAGATGGACGCGATCATCTACGGTCTCGTCCGCGACATGGGCGGCAGCGTCTCCGCCGAGCACGGCATCGGCACCTTGAAGAAGCAGTGGCTGGGCCACGCCAGGAGCGAGGCCGAGATCGCGCTGATGCGGACGCTGAAGGCGGCGCTCGATCCCGACCACCTGCTCAATCCAGGCAAGGTGATCTAGGAAAGCACATGCCCTCGCTCAGGCTCGATCCGCCGAAGTCGCTGGTTCAGGCGTGGTCTATGCGAGAGCGCTGAAGATGGATTGAGCGCCGTCACCGCTCATCCTTCGCTCCCGGTCCGTCCAGAAAGTCCAGCGCGGTGTTGATCTGCTCGAGCTGGCGCTCGATCTTGTCGCGATCCTCAACCGATGGCGCCTTTTCGAGCTGTTCCACGAGCTTCTGCTTCCGTAACAGCAAGTTCTCTATGACCGTGCTCACAGCTCCCCCCATCGCCAGAGGCGACATCACGGACGCCGAAACGGAGGCGCGCGCAACCCGGGCCCGCCTCGAACCCTCGACCAGAATGTTCGCGGACGCGGTTGGTTCCTGTGGCCGATATCGATCTGCGCCGGTGCGCGGACGGAACCCTGAAATCGACGCCGGCACACCGATCGGTTGAATTCGGCCGCCCGGAGTCCTATGCGTAGCATCATGGACACCCAGATGATCACCGCCGCAAAGCCGCTGATGGCTCACGCGCGCCCGCCCAAGCCGGCACCGTTCCTCCCCATGAGCCGCGCCGAGATGGATGCGCTCGGCTGGGACGCTTGCGACATCGTGCTGGTGACCGGGGATGCCTATGTCGATCATCCAAGCTTCGGCATGGCGATCATCGGCCGGCTGCTGGAAGCGCAGGGGTTCCGGGTCGGCATCATCGCGCAGCCGGACTGGCACTCGGCCGAGCCGTTCAGGGCGCTCGGCAAGCCAAGAGTGTTCTTCGGCGTCACCGGCGGCAACATGGACTCGATGGTGAACCGCTACACCGCGGACCGCCGCATCCGCAGCGACGATGCCTACACGGCCGGCGGCGAAGGCGGCAAGCGGCCGGACCGCTGCACCATCGTCTACGCGCAGCGCTGCCGCGAGGCGTTCAAGGACGTGCCGATCGTGCTGGGCGGCATCGAGGCCTCGCTGCGCCGGATCGCGCATTACGATTACTGGTCCGACAAGGTGCGCCGCTCGGTGCTGGCCGACGCCAAGGCGGACCTCCTGCTCTACGGCAATGCCGAGCGCGCCGTCGTCGAAGTGGCGCAGCGGCTCGCTGCCGGCGAGGCACCGCGCGAACTCGACGACATCAGGGGTGTCGCGCTGTTCCGCAAGGTCCCGCCCGATTACACCGAGCTGCACGCCGACGATCTCGATTCCGCCGACGAAGGCGCGTCGCGCCAACGCGGGCCGACCGTGATCCGCCTGCCGTCACTGGAGCAGGTCGAGCAGGACCGCGAGGCCTATGCGCGCGCGTCACGCGTGCTGCACCGGGAGAGCAATCCCGGCAATGCGCGGCCGCTGGTGCAGCGCCATGGCGACCGCGATCTCTGGCTCAACCCGCCGCCGATCCCCCTCACCACCGAGGAGATGGATGCGGTCTACGATCTGCCGTACGCGCGCGGGCCGCATCCGTCCTACGGCGATGCACGCATCCCCGCCTGGGAGATGATCCGCTTCTCGGTGACGATCATGCGCGGCTGCTTCGGCGGCTGCACCTTCTGCTCGATCACCGAGCACGAGGGCCGCATCATCCAGAACCGCTCGGAGGGCTCGATCCTGCGCGAGATCGAGAAGATCCGCGACAAGACGCCGGGCTTCACCGGCGTCATCTCCGACATCGGCGGCCCCACCGCCAACATGTACCGGATGGCCTGCAAGGACCCGAAGGTCGAGGCCGCGTGCCGGCGGCCGTCCTGCGTCTTCCCCGAGATCTGCCCGAATCTCAACACCTCGCATGACGATTTGATCCGGCTCTATCGCAAGGTGCGCGAGACCAAGGGCATCAAGAAGGTGATGGTCGCCTCGGGCGTGCGCTACGACCTCGCGGTGGAGAGTCCCGAATACATCAAGGAGCTCGTCACCCATCACGTCGGCGGCTATCTCAAGATCGCGCCCGAGCATACCGAGCGCGGGCCGCTCGACAAGATGATGAAGCCGGGCATCGGCGCCTACGACAAGTTCAAGCGGATGTTCGACGAGGCGGCTGAGCGCGCCGGCAAGAAATATTACCTCATCCCCTATTTCATCGCGGCGCATCCGGGCACGACCGACGAGGACATGATGAACCTCGCGCTCTGGCTGAAGAAGAACCGCTATCGCGCCGACCAGGTGCAGACCTTCCTGCCCTCGCCGATGGCGACCGCGACCGCGATGTACCACACCGGAGTCAATCCGCTGCGCGGCGTGCGCCACGGCGGCAGCGACAAGGTCGAAGCGATCAAGGGCCTGCGCCAGCGCCGCCTCCACAAGGCGTTCCTGCGCTATCACGACCCCGACAATTGGCCGGTGCTGCGCGAGGCCCTGATCGAGATGGGCCGCCGCGACCTGATCGGCTCGCAGCCGCACCAGTTGGTCCCCGCGCACCAGCCGCCCGGCACCGGCAAGGCCGCGGGCACCAAGCGTCCGCTACGATCAGGCGGCAGGACGCAGCGGTTCACGACCAAGGGCCTGCGGGTGATGAAGTAGCGGGCGCTGCGCCTGCTACAGCGCGAGCACGACCTCGCCTGACACCGCATCAGTCACGCCGCGTCCGTTGCCCTGGTCCTCGAGCACCGACCTGAAACTGTCCAGGGTCCTGATCATCGCCGATCGGGCGGCGACCAGCGCATCCTGACTGGCCCAGGTGCCGACGAGACAGAAGGTTCGATCGCCGGTCCTGATGATGACGCCGTGCTCCAGGCCCGGCCATTTCGCCTTCCCGTCTCGGTGCGCATCGAGGAAAGTGGCTTCTGCGCCGGACTTCACCTTGAACTTGACCACATTGTAAACCTGCATGGTGGCCTCCGAAAAATGGACGAATGAAACGGGCGTGGCGCGAGGTCAGGGGCAAGAAGTCCACGCCGATCGCCCCGGCGGATTGTCGTCCCCGCGCGCGGCGACGTCACCGTGACAAATCGGCTTGGCGAGGCAGGTCTTTCGGGCCGGCAAGAGCCAGGAGTTCGAAAACAACCCCATGCACAGTAGCCGGCTCTAGCGGAATCAACGGCTTATCGCCATCGCTCACACGTTCGGCCCGTCGGGCAGAAATGGCGTTGCTCCGTCGGGCAAAACAGGCGCATGATGCCATCGTTGCAGGACGCGTGAAGAGGGCATGCCTCTTCTTCCGTAAGCCCTCGCGCTCCACACCGCGTCCGGTGCAAGTTGTTTGCTCGCCAGTTCGGGGGCTGCAGGAGATGGCGAGCCAGATCGCCCGTTCGTCCGCCAGACCAGCGCGGTGGGATTCGCCACGGCCTGTTTGCTTTGCCGGTCCCGCGCCCAGATCAGGCGAATGCAGAGGCCCGTCGCTGCAATGCGCTCACATCGCCTTAGCGAGCGCGAACAGCCGGAAATCCTCCAGCGCCGCATGCCGATGAGGGGCGGCTTCGCGCCGGTAAGTCTCGGTGTCGACGATCGAGCGGAAGGTGGTGAAATCGCCGTATTCATTGATCGCCGCTTCGTCCCAGCGTTCGCTCGGCGAGCCGACGAGGCTCGTGAGGACCGGCCCGGAAAACATCCGCACGAGCGGCTTGCCGGCCGCGAGACGCCGGAATGCCGGCCTATAGCGTTCATGATAGGCTTCGCGGCCCGAGCAGGGCGCGGCGTCGAATCCCTCCTCGTATCGAGCATACGCGCGGTAGCGCAGCAGATTGAGCATATAGACAGGCTGGCCCGGGGAGATCGCGCGCTCGGCAGCGTCAAGGGCTTGCAGGGTGATTTCGACGAGGTTCATGGGACTTCCCGCGTTTCCAGCGCCGCAGTATGCGCGCTGACGATCCCGGTTTAGCCGTTCGGGACCGGCTCTTGTAGTGACTGTGCAGCCATGATTATGTGGACCGCATGTCCACAACGACCTTACCTCCCGACGTCTCGCGTCTCCTCGCCTTCGTCCGCGTCGTCGAGGCAGGCTCGTTCGCCGAGGCCGCGCGGCGGGCGGGGACGACCACCTCGGCAATGTCCAAGGCGGTCGCCCGCTTCGAGAAGTCTCGCGGGTTGCGGCTCTTGCATCGCTCCACCCACTCGTTGGCGCTGACCGAAGAGGGCGACAGGCTGATGGCGGCGGGACGTGCGTTGGTCGAAAGTCTCGCCCGTGTCCAATCCGTGCTCGGCGAAGTCGCGCGCGACGATGGCGGGCGGGTGCGTGTGACTGCTCCGGCCTCGTTCGCGCGGGCCTGCATCCTGCCGCGACTGCCCGCGTTCCTGCGGGAACGGCCGGAAATCGAGATCGAGGTCAAATTCCGCAACGAGATTCTCGATCTCGCGGCGGAAGGCGTCGACGTCGCGATCCGCTCGGGGCCCCTCGACCGTGCGCCCGGCCATCAGGCGCGGCGGCTTTGCACGTTCTCCTGGATCGCTTGCGCCTCGCCTGCCTATCTGAACGCGCGCGGCGCGCCGGCGACTCCATACGAGCTTTCCGCTCACGACCATGTCGGCTTCCGGAATCCCGCGAGCGGTCAGATCCTCACCTGGCGCTTCGCCGACCCGCGCGGCAAAGGCCCCATTCGAGTCACGCCCAAGCCCAAGCACATTTGCGACGATGCGCACGCTTCGCTCGCTTTGATCGCGAATGGGTTTGGGATCGGATGGGGGCCAGCGTGGCTCGTCAACGAAGACCTTCGCGCCGGCCGGCTGGTCGAAGTGCTCGCGCCCTGGCGCGCGTCTGCCGAACCCCTATGGATGCTGCGCACCTCCGACCGCCGCCCGCCCCCGCGCACGCAGCGCGTCATGTCGTTCCTCGCCACGCTTCCCGCCGCGTTCACCGAAAAGGCGGTGTGAAGCATCGGTCGTCACCAGAATTCAGGCGGCAAGAAGCTTGGCGCCAGGTTCTGGGATTGGCAGGCGAAGACCCCTCCTGGCCCGAATGCGAGGTCCGAGCGGCGCCCGCCGATCGGGCAGAGTTTCACCGCGCCATTTGACCACCGCACCATCCTGGCGAGCGACAGCTCAGGCCCGGTTGACTTTGCCCCATCATGTAACATACAAAGTTACATGAAACGAGATTCCCGCCTCTCCGGCGTGCTGCACGTGCTGCTGCACATGGCGCAGCAGCCGGGGCCATTCACGTCCGAGACCCTGGCCAAGGCGATGGACACCAACCCCGTGGTGATCCGGCGCATCATGGCCGGTCTGCGCGAGCTGGGTTACGTGCGCTCCGAGAAGGGGCATGGCGGCGGCTGGCGGCTTGCGTGCGACCTCTCGAAGGTGACGCTGCGCGACGTCTATGCCGCGCTTGGCAGTCCCTCGCTGCTGGCGATGGGCAACCGGACGGAGTCGCCCGGCTGCCTCGTCGAGCAGGCCGTCAATGCCGCGCTCGACCAGGCCTTTCACGATGCGGAGGCGCTGCTGCTGTCGCGCCTCGGCGAAGTGACGCTGGCGATGCTCGGCGAGGACCTGCGCAAGCGGCTCGGGTCTCGAAAGATCCACGACATCAGCGCGCACCGCGCGTGAACGGCTCCATCACGGGACAACATCATGACCGACATTCAAGCCGCATTCTCGGATCCGCAATTCGTGGCTCGCTACACCGAAGGGCCGCGGCGCTTCGTGCCCGGCTATGAAGCGATGCAGTCCATGGCGGCGATTCTGCTGGCCGAAAGCGTCCCCAGCGGTGGGCGGGTGCTCGTCCTCGGCGCCGGCGGGGGCCTGGAGCTCAAGGCCTTTGCGCAGGCGCATCCCGGTTGGAGCTTCGACGGCGTCGACCCGTCCGCGGCGATGCTGGCGCTCGCAGAGCAGACCCTGGGAGGACTTGCATCACGCGCTCGCTTTCATCAAGGCTATATCGACGATGCCCCGCCGGGACCGTTCGACGGGGCCACCTGCCTGTTGACCCTGCACTTCGTCGATGTCGCCGAACGACGTCGCATCGCCTCGGAAGTCCGCCGCCGGCTCAAGCCGCGCGCACCGTTCGTGATCGCCCATCTGAGCGCGCCCGACGGAGAGAAGGAACGTCCGCTGTGGCTGGCGCGGTACTCCGCATTCCTGGCCTCATCCGGCGTCGAGCCGGACCAGGCCGCGGCCGCGAAGGATGCCGTCAGCAACCATCTGCAGATCCTGGCGCCCGCGCAGGACGAGGCGATCCTGCGCGAGGCCGGTTTCTCCGACCCGACGCTGTTCTATACGGGTTTCGCCTTCCGCGGCTGGGTGGCTTACGCCTGAGGCGGCAGGGCTTGACCGAAAGGCCGGCCATTCGTGCAAAGCCGGACGGGCCGGATCATGCAGGCGTTTAGCGCACGTCACCAGGCGCACCGGTTCTGACCTCACAACCGGACATCGTCGGCTCGCTGCTGCATGCCGGCAAAGGGCCACAAGCGGAAGTCAACAGTCATTGGCGGCTGCGAGCCCTTCTCTTCGACAGATTTGATTCCGTTCAAGAAGCTATAAAGGGAGATGTTTCGCGGATTCGAACTTTCGAGGTAGGCGGCGATGCCCTCCTCGTCGCATCGTCGAAGAGCGTGCTTCATCAACAATGTGCCGAGACCTTGGCCGATCCAGTTCGGATCGGAGGCAATGAGGGGCAGATACCAATGGGGCTCGYGGGGATGATGTTCGGCCATTCCCTGGAGCATGTGTCCRATATCATCGGCGATCTCCGGACGCAGGGATTGCGCCATGAGTGCGTCCATGGCCATTTCRTCGGGCTCGACGCCGGGCGGCAGCCACAGGGCGGCCGCGCGAGCCCCTTCTGTGATGTAAGCTGTGCCATGCTCGAATGCCCGTCCGCCAAATGCCTTGACGAATTGAGGCATAATCCTGAGATATTCGGATGAATCGGGCCAAACCCAACGCGCCATCGGATCGGCTGCAAAGCCAAGTACAATGGTGCTGATAGTGCTTGCCTGAATGTTGGCGCCCGCAGATTTGATTTCCGAGTNGCCAAACCCAACGCGCCATCGGATCGGCTGCAAAGCCAAGTACAATGGTGCTGATAGTGCTTGCCTGAATGTTGGCGCCCGCAGATTTGATTTCCGAGTCTGCGCTCATGATATCGTCTCCAAGTCGTTGATGGCATCGGCCACATTCATTCTAAGATGGAGCACGGATAGTGGCCGGGCGCCCACTGCTCTCCAAGCTCTCTACTCTCACGCCAGATCCGTTTGCTGACAAGTCGCCACCGCTCAGGAAAGAGAACCTAATCCCGGCCCAGATCGGCTGGCAGCAGGCCATCGATCGGGCGTCCGCGCATGCTCGTGCGCAGGGATTGACCGAGCAGCCTGCGTCGATTTTCTACGGTCGTCTTTATGGGTCTACTCCTCAGGTTCCCGCCGCCCGACGCAGACCACAGCCCATGGGATATCCCTCGCATGCTGTTTATCAGCGGCATCGACGGGAAGATCGTTGGCGGACGCGTGCCGTGGCAAGGCACCAGCGCTTATATCTTCATGCAACTGCAGTTTCCATTGCATTCAGGCCGCATTGCCGGGTTGGCAGGCCGCATTGTCATTTCAGCTGTTGGGCTTGTTGTTGCGGCGCTATCGATCACCGGCATCGTAGTCTGGGCCAGAAAGAAGGCGGCGCGGCGCGCGGTCCATCGTGGTTCGGCGCGGAGGCCAGCGCTGGCGGCTGGTTGAATGGTTGCTTAAGTCTGCTTCGGTCAAAATGCGAAGAACTCAGGTTGAGTAAACCTCGTCCGCTCTGCCGCAACGAACGGACCTCCGTGAGATCCAGCCCAACTTCGCAGGTGGGCCAGAAGCGGACATGAATTGAAAGAGCTCGCCGAGCAACCTCATCCACGACCTAACGAGAAGAACTCAGCGTTCGGACGCAGGCTGGTGAAATTCGCCAGCCGGTTCGACATGCCAAAGAATGCGGAGATAGCCGCGATGTCCCAGATGTCATCATCGGTGAAGCCGTGTTCACGCAATACTACACTGTCGCTCTCACCCACCTCTTGAGCGCGCTGCGAGACCTTCAAAGCAAAATCGAGCATTGCCCGCTGGCGATCCGTAATGTCGGCCTTGCGATAGTTTCCTGCAACTTGGTCCGCGATGAGCGGATCCTTCGCGCGGATACGGAGAATCGCGCCGTGCGCTACGATGCAATACTGGCATTGGTTCACGGCAGACGTTGCCACTACGATCATCTCTCGGTCAGCTTGTGTAAGGCCGCTAGGCTTATCCATAAGCGCATCGTGGTACGCCATGAAGGCCCGGAACTCATCAGGCCGGTAGGCAAGCATCAAAAACACATTCGGAATGAACCCGGATTTTTCCTGCACCTTCACGATGCGTGACTTTATATCTTCCGGCATGCTTTCTAACGACGGTACCGGATAGCGGCTGATGGCGGGGGTCTTTGACATGCTGCGCTCCATGAGAGGCGCTTAACTTACGCAGTCCGCTAAATTAAGACAGTCTAATATTGGCCTAGCGAGTCAGCGGATGTCGCATATGGGCCACAGCAGATGAAGTCACAAACACCGATTTGTCGCGTCCGCGACCGACGGACTGAGTTCCGTGAGGAGCCCGCCGCGCCGGACAAAACGGTTGCGTTTGCAACGATCCTGCTTTAAAGAGCCTCCATGATCGAGCTCATGCACATCGCAGCCGAGTATTGCGCGACGTTTCCATAAGGGAGCGGTGCGTTTCGATCATGTCTTGAAACAAGCCGCCGTCGGGCGGCTTTGTTATTTCGGAGACCTCCTGACGGCAATTCCAGGAGATTCCGATGAAAGATTTTGAGTTCTCAGTTGACCAGTTCCAGCCCCGTTCTCAAGCTCTGCGAACGCTGATCGAACGCGGCTACTTAAATCAAGCTACCAACTTAGTTGGCATCGACGCCGCGTTTCAAGCGGGCATCGTCACCGCTTATGTCGGCTTCGACGCCACGGCAGACAGCCTCCACGTGGGTCACCTTTTGCCGATCATGATGTTGCGCCGTCTTCAGCAGGCGGGCCATAGACCTATTGTTTTAATTGGCGGGGGTACCACGAGAATTGGTGATCCAAGCTTCCGTTCCGATGCTCGCCCCATGCTGTCTGATGCACAGATTGCCGCGAATATCGACGGCATCAAAACCGTGTTCGAACGCCTTTTGACTTTTGGCGACGGCCCAACCGACGCTGTGATCGTCAACAATGCCGATTGGTTGGACGGTGTCCGCTGGATCGACATGCTTCGCGAGGTCGGGCGGCACTTCTCGATTAATCGGATGCTCTCGTTCGACAGCGTGAAATCGAGACTTGGGAAACAGGAGAATCTGACCTTCCTAGAGTTCAATTACATGATTCTTCAGGCGTTCGATTTTCTTGAACTTTCCCGTCGGTTCAGCTGCGGCTTGCAAATGGGGGGAGCTGATCAATGGGGAAACATCGTGAGCGGGATCGACCTGATACGGCGATTGGACCGGAAGGAAGTGTTTGGGCTGACTGCTCCGCTGCTAACGACCGCTTCGGGAGCGAAGATGGGCAAAACCGCAGCAGGAGCCGTGTGGTTGAACGCGGACCGCTTGTCACCCTACGAATATTGGCAGTTTTGGCGAAACACAGAAGATGCTGACGTTGGTCGGTTTCTCAGACTGTTTACGGACCTTTCTACAGTCGAGATAGGAAAGCTCACCGAGAACGATGGACCCGGAATAAACTCCCTCAAGGAGCGGCTTGCAACCGAAGCCACGGCTCTCATCCATGGTATCGACGCCGCGAAGCTTGCAGCCGCTACCGCACGGCAGGCGTTCGAGGGTCGCGGTGTGCCGGTCGGTGTTCCGACGTTGGAGCTGAACAGTGCAGAGCGCGGCCACGGAGTACTCCTGCTGGAATTGCTGGTTCGTACAGGTTTGACCAGTTCCAAAGGCGAAGGGAGGAGGATGATCTTGGGACGAGGTATCAAACTGAATCACACCGTCGTCGAGGACGTTGATCTGATAGTGCAACCGACGTCATTGCCGGTCACACTTTCGGTGGGCCGCAGGCGGCACGCGGTTGTGAGGTGAAGCCTGGTGGAGGTGGCGATGACTGAGCTTGATCGTCATGTCCCCTTTGGGTCATTCACGACGTTTCGTCCGTCAGCCGGATAAGTGCGGTCCACCCCCGGTAGTGGACATCCCAGCCGGGCCTCGGAATGGCACCGATGGGCCAAAAGGAGAAGTAAGCGCGCTGTGCAAGAGGTGCGAGATGGAGCTAATTCGAGCTATTCGAGCAAGAGTGCTTACAAGGTTCTGTGCGAATTGGCTGGGATGGTCTGGCTTGTCGCTATTGCGTTCTTCGGCTTTTGTTGTGGCGCGTAACCCGCGCTTGCGAACTTAGCGCTGAATTGGCAGCAGCGGGGATTTTGCGCTCGCCCTTGTACTGGTTGTCGAACGCGCTGGTCGGCCTGCTACTGGCGCTGGTGCTGTACATCGCCCACGTTCATAATCACTCGCCAGTTCCAGCTTTCCTTTGGCTTGCCGCCATTGCAGTCATGGTATGTTTGGTCGCGCTCCGCCGCGCATTGAGATGGCGTTATCCCATATAGCTTAGATGCAACTTCCGCCGGACCCGGCGCAACGTCGCAGATGGGCCAAAAGCGGCCGCCACCGCGCGGTGCTTTGTAGGTCAGCTACGGGCCGGAAGCCGGCGTTGCTGGCCTGCTGCATACTAAATTCTTTATCGATCAAACTTTTGCAATTCTGTAAGCGACGTTCGCGTCCCATTCGCAAAGGTTTGGCGTGGGGATTGCAGCCTGTTGATCAGCGTGTTTGCAAATCGTTGGCGGCGGGTATGGAGGCGGCAACGACGGAGAATCACGAGGTGCGGCCGAACGACCAGGGCAGGAGTTCGTCGATCCGGGACTGCGGGTGACCAGTTGCGATCGCTTTGAGGGTCGCTTTCATCCAGGCGTAGGGCTCCACGCCGTTGATCTTGCAGGTGGCGATGAGCGAAGCTATGCGCGCCCATGAACGACCTCCTTCGTCGTGACCAGCAAATAAACTATTTTTACGCGTCAGAGTCAGCGGCCTGATTTGATTTTCGACGGGATTGGTGTCCATCTCAACGCAACCATCGTCGAGAAACAAGGTGAGGCCATCCCAATGGTTCAGGAGATAGGCGATCGCCTTGCCCATCTCGCTGCCCGGCGACAGGCGGGCGGCTTGCTCGCGCAGGAACCTCTCGAGTTCAGCGACCAGCGGCCGTGATCGCTCGTTACGGGTCTTTTGCCGAGCCGGGGCGTCGGCGCCACGGATCTCCTTCTCGATTGCATAGAGTGCGGCGATGCGCGCGAGAACGGCTTCGGCGATCGGTGAGCCGGCTTTCGGAGTTGCTGCGATGATCTCACGCCTTGAGTGGGACCAACATGCGGCCAGCCGCAGTGGCACGCCGCCTTTGCGCTCGGGCCGTGCGAGCCGATGATAGCCCTGGTATCCGTCGACCTGAAGGATGCCGTCGAAGCCCTCGAGGATGCGCTCAGCATGTCCGCCACCGCGTCCTGGTGCGTAGTGGTAGACCACGATTGGTGGATCAGCGCCGCCGTGGCCGCGATCGTCGCGCAGGACAGCCCACAGATAACCGGTCTTCGTTCGGCCCCGGCCCGGATCGAGCACGGGCGCCCTGGTCTCGTCCATGAACAAGCGGCCCGATTGCTTCATCACGACGCTCATGCGCTCGACCAGCGGCGCGAGGTGGAAGGCGACCGTTCCCATCCAGTCTGCCAGAACGGCGCGATCGATGAAGATGCCATGCCGGGCCAGAACCTGCGACTGACGATAGAGTGGCATGTGCTCGCTGAACTTGGCGACCGCCACCTGCGCCAGCAGCGCCTCGGTGGGGATGCCACCCTCCACGAGATGGGCGGGCGCCGGCGCCTGAGCAACACCGGCGCAGCCGTTTGCGCAGGCGTAGCGCGGTCGCACCGTCTCGATCACCCGATACTGGGCCGCCATGACATCGAGACGACGGGAGCGATCCTCGCCGATCTGGACCATCCGACCGCAGCCGCAGGGACACTCGAGGTTCTCGGGTTCGATCACCTGCTCGATGCGCGGCAGGTGCGCGGGAAAGGCACGGGCAGCGCGGCCGGTCCGGCGGCTGGACGGCGCCGTGCCGGCGCGGCGCGCACGATCGTCCTGGCGCTCCTGGACTTCGGCGATGGCAATCTCGATGTCTTCGAGAACCAGTTGCATCTGATCGGGATTGAACTTCTCCGAGCGTTTGCCGAAACGTGCGCGCTCGTACTCCTTCACGAGCAGTTCGAGGCGTTCGACGGTCTCTTTGGACGCAGCCAGTTCGCTCTCGACATGAAGGCGCGCCGAGCATTCATCGTCAGCGCGACGACGCTCGGCTTCAATCATCGCTTCCTGCGCGCGGAAGAGCGCTCGCAAATCGGCGGGCAGCGCTGCAAGACGGGCGGGATCAATCGGGGATGGCGACACATCCGCAAGCTATCATCCCAAAGCCCCGCGCGAAACAGGTTGTCGGGTCTGAGTCAGTTCGCCGCAGCTGGCGTCGCGACAATCCGTTCGCCCACTCGCTTCCAGTTCAGTCCTTCAAACAGCGCTTCGAACTGCACGCGCGTCAGATGCATGACGCCGTCGCTGATCTGCGGCCACTCGAAACGACCATCGCGGCCAAGGCGCTTGTAGACCAAAACGAGGCCGGTGCCGTCCCATAGCAAAATCTTCAGCCGGTCGGCGCGCTTCGAACGAAAAACCACGATCAGGCCCGAATGCGGATCAAGCCCAAGCGTGTTTTGCACCAGGCCGGCCAGCGCGTCGTGCCCACACCGGAAGTCAACAGGACGCACAGCAAGCACAATCCGCAGTCCCTGCGCCGGAATGATCATGCGCCACGCTCGATCGCAGTCACGATCTCCGCGATCCGCACCGCCGACACGTCCGCATCCAGGCGGACCGAAACCTTGCCAATCGTAATCTCGACGGGCCCCTCGCTCTTGCCTGACGCCGCTGGATCGTTCAGCTCGATCGACACGAAATCCGCCGCGTCGTCCGTGACCAATGCGAGCCGGCCAGCACGCGCCAATCTGCGCCACGTCGTCAACTGCTGGGCCTTCACACCATAACGCCGTGCGACATCACATACGCGGGCGTCGGGCTTCATGCTCTCGAAAACAGCGCGCCCCTTGATCTCCGCAGACCATAACCGGCCTCCAGAACGCGTCCGGCGCGTAAGCTTCCCTACAAAGCCATCAGCTTCGGCTTCCTCCCCCGATTGTTCCATCGCCTTCAGTCTCCTCTTGGCTCTCTGACCAGCCAAGAATCGCAGAGCGAAAGCCGAAGGGAAACCAATCAATCAAATGGGAGAAAAGCTCCGCTTACGCAATTCTCGACTAACGCGCTCGATGACGCTGCCGTATTCCCGAGTTTCGGTTTGCCTGAAGAGGCGGACGGTCGGGTACCAGGGGCTGTCTTCGCGGTGGAGGAGCCAGCGGTAGTCCGGCATAAACGGCAGCAAAATCCAGGTTGGTTTCCCAAGCGCGGCCGCAAGATGAGCAACGCTGGTATCCACGGTGATGACGAGATCGAGGCAAGAGATCAGAGCCGCAGTCTCTGCAAAATCGGTAAGATACTGCGCGGCGTCGTAGACATCAGTGCGAGCAAGCAGGTCAACTTGGTCGTTGGACCTCACGTCTTTCTGAAGGCTGACAAAACTAACCCTATCACAATCATCCAAAAGACCTGTCAGCATACGAAATGGAATCGACCGATTGTGGTCGTTCAGATGCTTAGGATTACCTGACCAGACGAGCCCTACTCGCGATTGGATGCGCGGACCAAGCCGGCTCTCCCAAACTTCAACACGCTCTTCGGAAGGCTGCGGCAGGTAGGACGCGGCCGCTGGAATAGTCTCCAACCGAGTTCCAAAGATGAGCGGCAGATTGCTAAGAGGGCAATGAAGATCGAAAGGCGGCAAACGCGCTCCTGACGATCCACGCAGGCATTGCGCCACGCCCTCCATCTTTGAACATAACGGCCACAATGCGTCCGGTACCACTAAAGCGACACGCGCGCCGCGATCGGCAAGCAGCGGAACGTAGCGCACAAGCTGGATCGCGTCCCCGAGCCCCTCATCAGCGCAGACCAGTAAGGTCTTGTCGGCGATGTCTCCATCACCAATCCACTTGGGCCCGGGAAGCGGCGGATATCCGTTCGGTAAGCCCGGAACGTCCCAACGCGCCTGCATCCCCTTCAAACCGCGGTTGAAATCGCCAGTGAGCATCTGAAGCAATGCAAGATTCCAGATTGATCTCGCATGCTCCGAGAGGATGGCTGCCGATCGTTTGTAAGCAGACATTGCCTCTTCGACACGACCCAGTTCCGCAAGGACGCTTGCCCGACCGACAATGGCCTTTCCCGCATTAGGCTTGATCTTCAACGACCGATCGAAGAAGGACAAAGCCTCCTCGAAATGGCCCTGCGCTCCCAGGAGCGCACCAAGGTTGCCCAGGGTATCAGCGTTTTTCGGGTCCAGCTGGATTGCTAACCGGCAATCCGCCGCCGCCTCTCCAATCCTTCCCAAGCTGTTTAGAGCGAGTGCACGCGTGTGCAGGGCCAGCGCGTTATCGGGCCGCAAACTGAGACTATGATTCAAATAAGTGAGCGCTTCCGCAACTTCCCCGGCCACATGCAGGAGGTGACCTGCCTTATACGCAGCGTCAGCATGCGCCGAGTCGAGTTCAACCGCGCGGCGAAAGCAAAGTAGAGCTTCGCCGTTTCTTCGAGCCTGGATCAGTACATCTCCCATCTGCTGCCAAAGCACGGCTTCGCTCGGCTTGAGCTGTACAGCCTTGTCAAAGACTCTCAAAGCCTCGTCGAGACGGCCAGCGCTTGCCAGCGCATTGCCTAGCGTAGCCAGGTAGACTGGCTGGGCGTCTTTCCGAAGCGCACGGGAGGCCCACTCTATCGCTCTGTCGGCGCGACCAGCCGCGGCCTCCACAGCAGCCATTAGGTGCATGCTTTCAGCGCTCTCCGCATCCAGCTTGAGAGCTTCTTTGACACGAGATTGCGCCTTCAGTAGTTCGCCGATGCGCAAGTGCTCGACCGCAGCAGCATGTAGCTCCTTGAGGCGCTTCGCTGCACGATGATCTTTATCGATCGGCCTGATTTCCTGCTGGACGATTTGACGCTCAGAATGTGCCATTGCAACTCTACGGATCGGATGCACAATCTTTAGGTGATTCGCTGTAAGCGAGTAACGGAGCAATAGATCACCCAAAGCATGCGCTGAACGAGAGGCAGCCATCGCAAAGTTGCATGCCGGATGTCCCCGCCATCACGCTGCTGCAACCGTACCTTGATTGAGCAGGTTGCTTGGCGAAGCGCAGACCTTTAATGCTCCCTTGCAACAAAGGCTACCTTGGCCTGCATGATCCTGTTCGGGTTATCTTGCACTCGCATGGGAGCAAGCGCAGAGATTGCGAGCTCAGTAATAGCGTGCTGAATTTTCAGTTTGAGCGCTTATGGACCAGCTTTCGAGGTCCAAGGCCAGCTTTGGGTCTTGGTTGTGCGCAAACGCTTTTCACACAGCCAGGGTCAAAGGCTGCCCTCAGGAGCCGCCATGCCCCTGGTCGGGTCATCTCTCGGAAGCCGACATCGCTTCGCTCTGGGTTGAAGTCAGTCACGGGCCATAAGCGGACCCATCCGGTGGATTGCTTAGTTCGGTGTCGTTGGGAAAGACCAGCGCGGCGCCTCCCAGATCGTCATCCACTCGTCCTTGCCATCGATGCGCGGGTTGAATTGAACGCGCACGATGACAAAGCTACCGCTTCCACTCTCCATGCGGTAAACGTGGCGTAGCTTCGCAAGCGAAATGTCAGAGCCACTTTCGGCTAAGAAGACTTTAGCTTCTCTATCCCATGTGATCCAACCCGGCCTAGGTGTCGAGCGAAAACCATCCGGGTGTGCGATAATCGGGAGCTCTATCAAGGTTGGCTTCATCACGTTAGAAACATCGAATATTTGATGCGACCCCGTGATTGCTGAGCAGAACACTATAGCAATGCGCCGGCCCTCTGGGCGCATGAAGCGAGCAGGCGCATCTTTCATGTCGTCCTTGTAACGGCAGCCCGCTTCTTCCGCCGCAAGTGACAGAGTGCTCGGCAACAAGGCGGGATCCGAAACCTCGTATTCGGTACGACCATTGGCCAGGTTGCCCCACTCGCGCCGGGTTGCTTCCCGGTCTTGCCCCCCGGCGGCTGCAATCAAGCTAACAATGAGCGCCCCGCCGAAGATAAGTCGGCAGATGATGGAGACAGTGCAACGCATGCTCGTTCCCATTTGAGCAGTCACAATCCCAAATGATCTAGTCGCTGTTGTAGTTTCCGCTATGGGTCAATCGTAACGATATGGCCCGGTTTGAGTTAGGCCCGGTCTACCGCTGACCGCCGACATGTCACAGGGCCCTTATGCTATCATGTCCAGCATGTTGGAGGGTTTGAAGCAGACGCTGCTGGTGATGGGATCGATCTTGGCCCTGATCGTTGTCGGCTGGGAAATTTATCTTCTTGTTGCTTACCCCGGGCCGTATACGTTCATCCTTTTCGGGGCGACCGCGCCAGTGTTCGTCATCGTTGGTTTGGGATTTTTCAAGCTTGCTCGCAGTCGCGTTGCCAAATAGGCGTCTCATGGCTGCTTTGGGTCATCAGCGTCGGTTGCGCCGCCCTACCGGCATTGCCGTTCTGCCCCCTGAAGCCGACATTCGGATGATCGCCGGAGTTCGTCGGTGTGGGGACAAATTGGCGGAACGGGCAGAAGGGTCGGCTATGGGCAGAATGGGCGTCGCTCAATCACGCATTTGCGCGCGCTGAAGTGCAAAAACCATCCCCATCACGCAGTTCGTAACAAGCACACCAAAGTAAACGACAGCTGCGTATTCAGCGGGAAGCTGAAGAATTAGCATTACAAAGAGGAGGATGCATGCCCATGCAACATTGATCATGAACCGCTTGAACAGCACTCCAAGGGTTGGGACACCTGCGAACCAGTCGCTCAAAAAGTACCACAGACTCATATGGCCTCAGACTCGCAGGCAGCAACGAACATACTACCATAACTCGACCAAGTCTAAGCGTGTATTAGCCGCCACGCACAACCCTTCTCTACAGTATGTCGCACCTTGCCGCTGGCGCGTGTGACGACGAGTTGTGCGATTTAGCTCTCGCCAGAACGGCTGGTTTGGGTCAAAGTCGGCGGTCCAGGCCGCCGCAATCAGTTTCCGCTCCACACCCGACAGCCGACACTCCGACGACCTTTCTGCTGCGCACCGATGGTCCACAAGCAGACCCCGAGGAGAGGCTTAATGATCAACGAGGGCGCTCAGCGCGATCGCTGGCACGGAGGAGAAACGGCCGCACCGCTCCTGGACGAAGCCGTAAGTTGTCCAATTCATCGGAATGCAGTTTCCGAATGATCGTTCTGGCATCATCCTCTTTGAGGCCTGGGAATCGGACAACGGCTTTCAGGGCAGCTTCTTCGTTTGGCGCAACCACGACGAATCTCCTTGTCTCTGTAGACTCGCTCTGTAGAACGATATCGACTTCAACAAGCCAAGCCTCGCAGGACCGGACGAGTCTCTTCGTCATGCCTGACGCCGGATGTTGTCGGTGGTATCTGAATCGAAGGCACGTTTGGCCAGCAGTGATAGCAGGGCAAAAGCTCGTTGTACTTCTTTCCTGGTGCGCAGCGAGACGCCTCCTCGTCCATGCCTGAGGACGACAAGTCGCCCGAAGTGAGCTGGATTGTCAGCCAATCTTTCCAGCATTGCACACTGACCGTTTGCCAGCTGGTATCTCTTCATTCGGCGCACGGCGGTTCCTGGCCGCTGATAGCAGAGGGCAACTGCACTTCCAAACCAATTCCAAGCGTCGCTCGGTCCCGATCGCTTCGCTGATGGTTCTTCCATGGGCGGCTACCACTTATCGATTGAGGTCAGCGCGACTTGCGTCGCCAAAAAAAACCGACGTAGAGAACAATGGGGAAGCCAAGGGTGAGCCACGAGACCGCGTCCCACGGCCCGTCGCCCACCAACGCACTGACGAGACCTGCACTCGTGACAAGCGCCACCAGAAGAGGAGCCAGGAATATTCTGCTTAGCGACCGGTTGTGTGTCATCGGGTCGATAATGCCGACGTGGGGGAGCTTTCGATGCCCGAAGCGCCGGCGATCGCCCGCTCAATGCTGACGCCTGCTTTGCGCCGTCGTAGCCACAGATACAAGCCCGTCCACAGGATGATGATGGTAAGAACATCGAGCATTGCCCAGATGATCTTTAGCGGCATGCCGCCATAATCGCCGAAATGTAGCGGCTGGGAGATGAAGAGGGTTGAGACATACCAAGGCATGTCACGGGTATCGGTAAGCTTGCCGGTTTCAGCGTCGATTAGCGCAGGCTTGAGCAGGCGCGATGTCAGCGGCGTCTCACCCTTTAGGAACACGGCATAGTGACTTTTGCTGGTGAAGACCGTGCCTGGGAACGCAACGAAGCTCGCCGTCATGCCGGGGACGGCCTTTGCTGCAACTTCCACTGCGGCATTGAGCGAGGTGAGCTTCTCAGGCACCTGCCTGTCGCGGTACTGAGACGTCATGTCGGCGAGCTGTCCGAATTGCCACATCTTGAGGACAAGATCGGCCCATGTGTTGATGACGCCGGTGAAGCCGACGACCAGCGTCCATGCCACCAACAGGATGCCGGCGAGATTGTGAATGTCGAGCCAGCGCACGACGCGGGTTCGCCGCGCGCGATATGTGCCGAAACTCAGCTTTCGCATCGACGGTGCGTAGACAACGATCCCGGAGATGATTGCGACGCAGAACAAGATACCCATCAAGCCGAGAAAAAGTTTGCCGGGTAGCCCGGCGAACATGTCCGTGTGCAGCTTCAGCATGATGTAGGTGAAGCGCGCCGTGAGATCGGGCGCATCGAGGAACGAGCCGGTGTGCACGTCCACCCGGATCAGGGTATTCTTCGACGGATCCGACGTGATCGTGGGACCGACGCTGACGAACATCGCATTGGGATCATCGCGATCCCAGATCAGGAAATGCGGAACCTTGCCCGGGGCATTTGCCATCGCATTGGCGAGCAGGCGGTCGAGATCGGCCGGTGGCGTACCCGGCGGCACCTCCGCAGCCTTGACACTGCTGTGCAGGACGTCGTCGATCTCCTCATGGAAGATCAGCGGCAGGCCCGTAATGCACAGCATCAGCATGAACACGGTGCAGATGAGGCTCGTCCATTTATGGACGATGCCCCACCGCCGGAGAGATCGCGTCGCTGCCGTCAATGAATTCTTCCTCCGTCTCGACACGGTGCCGCCAGGGTGCCGTTCGCCATCAAGATAGCTCTATGCGTCAATCCTCTACTTCGTGACGAGCAATGGCGGCTTAGGGCTTTCGCCCCAGCGATAGCTCAGTGTCGCGAGGACGGTACGGGGCTGGCCCAGCGCACAGAATGCAAGACCGGTGAAGCAGTTCGTCACGTGATAGGTGTCGAAGATGTTGTTGACGTTGATGCGCAGATTGAGGCCGCGCCAATCCTGCCTCAGATAGCTAAAGTCGTAGGTCAGCAGAGCATCAGCCAGGGTATAACCGGGGACCCTGATCAGGTTGGCGTCGTCGCCCCATACGCCGCCGGTGTAGCGGACACCGCCGCCGAGACCGAGACCTGCGACGAGCCCACCCGTGAACTTGTAGTAGCCCCACAGGAATGCGCTATCGCGGTTCACGCTCGCGACATCCTTGCCCACGATGGCGGGATTGACGTGCTCCTCGACGACCGGGACGATATGGGAGGCGCCGGCAATGACCTCCAAATTGTCGGTAATATTGGCGCGAAAGTCGGTCTCAATGCCTTTGACCCGAATCGCGCCAACCTGGAAGGGCACGAACGTGGGCGTGTTCACCACAACGTTTCGCTGAGTCATGTCGAACGCGGCGGCGGTGAACAGCATCCTCATGCCGGGCGGGGCGTATTTGACCCCCGCCTCGATCCCCTCTCCGGTCGTGGGCTTGAATGGCTGTCCCGTGGCCGATGCCAATGACAGTCCGGCGACCGGCTCGAACGAAGTGGAATAGCTGATGTAGGGAGCCAGGCCGAAATCGAACACGTAATTGAGGCCAACCCTCCCGGTGAACGCGGAGTCGTCCTGGGGGACACTCACGTTCGTCAGCCTGTTGGCGGTGTCTGCCGTTGCACGGTCATGACGTCCCGTGAGGACGAGATTCCAACGATCCAGCTTGATCTGGTCCTGAAGGTAGACGCCTAGCTGGTCCTTGTTTGTCGACGTGTTGATGAATGGTATCATCGTGGCCTTGGTCGGCAGCGGGGTCGCACCATAGACCGGATTGTAGACGTCGATCGGGAAGCCGGGGAAGGTGCCACGATAATCGGTATCAACCGTCGTTTTCTGGTAGTCGAGTCCAGCCAAGACCTTGTGGCGGAACCACCCTGTGTTGAAGTCCGCTTGCACTTGGTTGTCGATCGCGAAGTTCTTCGTGCTGCCGCCGATGAAATTCGCATCCCGCAGCGTGACGCGCTGCGCAGGATCGACGGGAGGTACGACGCCGGGGAGATAGCAGGCGACGTGGCCGCCCGCGATCGGGCATAGCGTCCCGGCATTGCGCATCGAATACATGTCGATGTCGACCTGCGCCACGCGCAAGTTCTGGCGGAATTCGAGCGCTTCATTGAAGCGATGCTTGAACTCATAGCCGATCACGGCCTGGTCAAATCCGATTTTGTCGAACCCGGGTTCGCCAGTGTAGGTGCTGACCGGAATGCGGCCGTTCGGATTCGGTAAAAGCGTGCCGTAGGCCGGCAGATACTGGTGGACTTGGCCGTCGAGGCGGTCCCGCTGTGCGCTGGCCAGCACCGTCAAGCTGGTATCGGTGGTCGGCTGCCAGGTGAAGCTCGGCGCGAGGAAATAGCGCTGCTCCTTGTTCATGTCGACAAACGTATCGCTGTCGCGCGCCAGGCCCACGATGCGATAGAGAAACTCGCGATTCTGGTCGATCGGACCGGAGAAATCGAAGGCTCCCTGAATTCGATTGAAGCTGCCGGTTTGTACCTCAACCTCGTTACGCTGTTCGATGGTGGGACGCTTGCTCACCATATTGAGAATGCCCCCGGGGGAAGCTTGGCCGTAGATTCCGGAAGACGGTCCCTTGAGAATTTCGATTCGCTCGAGTCCCCATGGCTCTGTGCGAGGTTGAGCGAACTGAATGGTCGAGTCGTAGGGCAGACGCAGGCCGTCGAGATAGCGCGGTGCGATGAAGCCCCGAACCCTGACCTCCGTGTCGAATACCGACGCTGCGCCGTACAACTGGCCTTGCGTGCCCGACACATACCGAATTGCCTCGCCCACATTCTGCGCCCCTTGGAGCTCGATCTGCTGCCGTGGCACGACATTGATCGATTGAGGCGTTTCAAGAATAGGCGTGTCCGTCTTAGTTCCGGTTGCACTCTGCCGTGCAACAATTCCGTTAACGGGGCCATTGGCTCGCTCGGAGCCCACGCCCCTTGACCCGGCTTCTGGAGGAGCGGCCGACCGTTGTGCAGCGATGGCGGGGCGACGGGTCGCTCCGACACGCGCGGCTCTGCGGGCTGGCTGCGCCGGCCTTACCGCCGGCTTTGGCGCATCCACGGTTACTGGCGGCAATGTTTGCTGTTGCGCCAATGCTATTGACGGCCATTCAAGAAGAAGGATTGCAGTACTCGCCGCGCTCAACAAAGCCGCACGAGATGCCGTCACTCCAAATGATCTCACCCTCGCCCCCGAAAATGTACTGTTAGTCGTTACTGCTAGATGAGTGACCGAAGGCATGTCGCGATGTCATCTAGAATAGATTTAAGGAGAGGCTTTCGCAGCTGGCTGTGTTATTTGAAGCACGGCGCAGCCTTCCAGTTGACAGTGTCTTGCATATAAAACTAATGTGATCGCGACGGTTCTCCTTCGGGAGACAATAGGGAATACGGTGCGGGGGATGACCCCCCAGGCCGTGGCTGCCCCCGCAACTGTAAGCGGTGAGCCTTCGCCAAATTGCCACTGAGCCTGCGGGCTTGGGAAGGCGGCGACAGGCAACGACCCGCGAGCCAGGAGACCTGCCGTCAGTCGTGGTCACACGCGAGCACATTGGGCGGGGTGTCCTGGTGAGTGTTGAGCTGCCGACCTCTTGAGGCAGCGGCCAAGCTGCGTTCGCGGTGACGTGCCACGTTATCGCGAGTCTTATTGATGACCTCCCGTACAAGCGTCTTCCTACGGCGTCGCCGCGCATTGCTCCGTTCAGCTGCAATCTCCTGCCTTGTGGTATCGACCGATGGCTGGGCACAGGGCTCCGCAGAGCGGGTCCAGACGCTCGACCCCGTGGTGGTGCAGCCGCCAGCAACGCCGCCGAATGCCCGCAGCACCCGACGCAGTTCTGCTGCTGCTCGTGCCGCGCATTCACGCCAGCAGCGTGACATGGCCGCCAGAACTGGCACTCAGGTTGCCGCACCGACCGGTCCCGTGTTCGCCGCACCGACGCTCAACCTCACCGGCGCAAGCACGGCCGGCAGCCGCCTCGGCCTGACGCGGCTGCAGACCCCGGCCAGTGTGGAGGTGATCTCCGCTGAAACCATTTCCGAGCGCGGCCAGCAGAACATCCTCGACGCGGTGACGCAGAACGCCACCGGTTTCACGGCGAGCCCGGCGCCGGGCAATGGCGGCGTCTCGTTCAATACCCGCGGCTTCACGGGCCTGGGCTCCGTCATGACGCTCTATGACGGCACTCAGCTCTATATCGGCGCCGGCACGGTGACCTTTCCGTTCGACACATGGTCGACCGAGCGTATCGAGGTGCTGCGCGGCCCTGCGTCGGTGATGTATGGCGCGGGTGCGGTCGGCGGCGCCATCAACATCGTGTCGAAACTGCCGTCGTGGATCCCTCGCAACCAGGCCGAGATCTCGCTGGACAGCAACATGACACGGCGAATTGCCGTCGACAGCGGCGGTCCGATCAACAAGGACGTCGCCTATCGCATCACCGCCACCGGCAACATGTCGGACGGCTGGATCGATCGCGACGACACCTCGAACGTCGCGCTTCATGCCGTGGTTCAGGTCAAGCAGAACGAGGACGTCACCTGGACGCTGTCCACGGATTACGGCGACCGCCACCCGTCACGTTATTTCGGTACGCCGCTGATCAACGGCAGGCTCGAAGATTCGCTACGCTTCAAGAACTACAACGTCAGCGACAGCCACATCCGCTACCAGGACAGCTGGAATCAGGTGAAGACCGACTGGCAGGTCGCCGATGGAGTTTCGGTCCACAACACGCTCTACTATTTGAATTCCAAGCGTCACTGGAAGAATGTCGAGAGCTACGTCTATAACCCCGCCACCGGCCTCATCGACCGCAGCGACTACATCGAGATTTTTCACGACCAGCAGCAGGTCGGCAATCGCATGGATGCGAAGTTCCGCGGACATGTCCTCGGGATGGCCAACGAGTTCCTGGCAGGCTTTGACGTCAACAGCATCAATTTCACCCATACCAACAATTCGCCCTATGGCGGCTCGTCAGCCGTCAACCCGTACGACGTCGTTCCAGGCGTGTTCAACAGCCCGAACCCTACGACTCCCGGCTTCGGCAGCGTGACCAACCAGTACGCGCTGTTTGCCGAGAACAGGCTGTCGGTCACCGAGCAGCTCTCCCTGATTGCCGGCATCCGTCAGGATGAGCCGACGGTCACGCGCACCGACTATCGGGTACCCGCCAACAGTTTCGAAAAATCGTTCTCATCGACCACCTGGCGCGCGGGTGCGGTCTATACGCCCGTCAAGGATCTTGCCTTCTATGGCCAGTATTCCACCGCGGTCGATCCGGTCGGGGGGATCATCTCGCTCTCGTCCGCCAACAGGAATTTCGACCTCGCCACCGGAAAACAGATCGAGATCGGCGTGAAGCAATCGTTCTGGGGCGGCCGCGGCGAATGGACCTTGGCCGGCTACGAGATCGTGAAGAACAACCTGCTGGCGCGCGATCCCAATATTCCTACCCTGACGGTCCAGGTCGGCCAGCAATCATCGCGCGGCGTCGAAGCAACGGTCGGATTCCTGCTCGATTACGGCTGGCGGATCGATGCCAACGCCGCGTTCCTGCGCGCGAGGTATGACGATTTCGTGCAGTCGGTTGGCGGCGTAGCCGTGAACTATGCCGGCAACGTGCCGGTCAACGTCCCGCAGACCGTCTCCAACATCTGGGCGACCTGGGCTTTCGCACCGAACTGGTCGGCGAACGCGGGCGTGCAGATCGTCGGCAAGACCTATGCGGACAATGCCAACACGATGACGCGCCCGGCCTACAACATCGTCAATGCTGGCGTGCAGTGGAAGCCCGATCTGAACACCACCGTGTCGTTCCGCGTCTACAATCTGTTCGATGAGGTCTACACCACGTCGGGCGGCACCAACCAATGGCTGCTCGGCATGCCGCGCACGGCGCAGCTCGCCGTCAATGTGAAGTTCTGAGCGTGGCGCGCTCCCTGAGACGCACGCTCCGGCGGTGGCTGTATATCGGCCACCGCTGGGTCGGCATCGTCACCTGCCTGTTTTTCGCGATGTGGTTCATCTCCGGCGTGGTGATCATGTACGTCGCCTTTCCAGGCCTTTCCGAGAAGGAGAGGCTGGCAGCGCTCCCTGACATGCAATGGGCGAAAGTGGCGCTGTCGCCGGATGACGCGATGAAGGCGGCAGGCGCCACGCACTATCCGCGCGATCTCCGGCTGTCCATGCTGGCGGACGAGCCGGTGTATCGCATCACCGGCTGGGACGGCAAGCGGCAGGCGATCTCTGCAGCCGACGGCCGCGTCATCACGAGTATATCCGAACAGCAGGCGCTCGCCGTCGCGCAGCATCATCCCGCGAGCAGATCGCCGCGTCTCGAAGACATCGTCGACCGCGATCAATGCAGCGTGACGGCGCGTTACGATCCGCTGCGACCGCTCTACCTCATCGGGCTCGGCGACGATGCCGGTACCAGGCTCTATGTCTCCTCGCGCTCCGGCGAGATCGCGCTCGACACCGACCACACCGAGCGTGTCTGGAACTGGCTCGGCTCGATCCTGCACTGGATCTATCCGACCGTGCTGCGCAAGGATGGCCCGCTGTGGCGGCTGGTGGTGCTTTGGATCTCCGGCATCTGCCTCATCGTCGGCGTGACGGGCATCTGGATCGGCATCCTGCGCGTGCGACTGAAGCGGCGCTATGCGAGCGGCAGGATCACGCCCTATCGCGGCTGGATGGCGTGGCACCACGTCACGGGCCTGATCGCAGGCATCTTCGTGCTGACGTGGATGTTCTCCGGCTGGCTTTCGCTCAACCCCGGCGAATATTTCACGGGCCGCAACACGGGCCGCGAGGTGCTGCAGCGCTATGCCGGCCACGATGCGCCGACATTTGCGACGAAGCTGCCAATGCCGCAATCCGCTGCGGTTGAAGCACGCTTTGTGTGGCTTGATGGCAGCCCGATAATGATTGCCGCATCGCGTGATGGCGCGCCGATCCCGCTGGATCTGACGTCGGGCGAGATGACGACACTCCCGCAGGAGCGACTTTGGGCTGCCGCAACGAAACTGCTGCCGCAAGCTCGCCTCGTTGAGCGGCTCATCCTCGAGGAATACGATTCCTATTGGTATGCACATCATCACGACCGCGAACTGCCGGTCTTGCGCGCGGTGTTTGACGACGACGAGAGAACATGGTTTCACATCAGCCCTGTCACGGGCGACATGATAGGCCGTGTGGACAGCAGCCGTCGCACATATCGCTGGCTCTTCAACGCGCTGCATAGTTTCGATTTTCAACTGCTGCTGATGTATCGCCCGGCCTGGGACATCGTGGTGTGGCTGCTGTCGATCCTTGGGACTATCGTTTCGGTGAGCGGTGTCGTTGTCGGCTGGCGTTATCTGCGCCGTTGAAGCGAACTAAAGCCTTGATAGAGTCTGCTTCGGGTCAAAATGAAAAACTCAGATTGTGCAAATCTGGTCCGCTCTGTCGCGATGAGCGGACCTCCGAGAGCCAGAGCGCAGTTTCGCGGATGAGTCAGGCGGCTTCGAAGTGGCGTCACGCTATGGGTAGCCTTTTAAAAAACCCCGCCCGATTTGGTCGGACGGGGCTTGGTGGGGCGCTCTTACTCGCCGGTCTTGCGCGGCCGCGACCACAGAAGGGTGTAGCCCTCACCGCCTTCGTCATCGAACAGGTTCGCGTAGATCGGCGCGTTAAACGAGGGGTCGTCGAGCTTGAGCGAGAGGTAGTCGCGGCCCTCTTCGGAGCGCTTCGACCAGGCCGCGCCGATCTCCGCGCGACCCACGTAGATGCGGTAGCTGGGAGCGTTGTCGTTGGATCGGTTGGTCTCGGCGACGATGCGGACGCCTTTTGCCTTCAGGCTCAGGGTCACGATCTCGCCCTGGAAATCGTTTTAGGTCAGCCGTCAACTGTCCTTTTGAAACGAAGCCTCAGGCTTTGCTTCGCTATCTGATGGAGGACACTCCCGAGCGTCCTTTAGCTGGATCGCGGCGCCCCGGGGGGGCCGTTTTAGGTCAGCCGTCAACTGTCCTTTTGAAACGAAGCCTCAGGCTTTGCTTCGCTATCTGATGGAGGACACTCCCGAGCGTCCTTTAGCTGGATCGCGGCGCCCCGGGGTGGAGCGCCGCGTTCGCTGACTGGTGGCCTCAGCGCGACCAGATGAGGACGTATCCGCCCTCGTTCTCGACCAGGCTCGCGTAGATCGGAGCGGGGAAGCTCGGGTCGTCGAGCTTGACGGAGTGGTATTCCCGGCCAGTCTCCTTGGCGGTCTTCTTCCACCCGGCGCCGATCTCAATAGTGCCTGCGAGAGCGCGAAGATCGGGCGACTTGTCGCTTTCCTTCTCGGCGACAACCAGACGGGTCTTGATGTTGAGGTTGAGGGTCTTGATCGCTCCGACGAAAGAGCCGTCTTCGTTGCGGGTGAACGTGCCGATCTGAGCCATGGGTCTTCTCCTTTGCTGTATCAGGTCGCGACCATCGCGGCCTTGATGGCGATCGGAAAACACCGGGCGACCGGCCCGCACCCGAAGGGCTGGAACGAAGTGGAAGGCGGCGCAGGGACGAGCTTCTTGCCTCGCGAGGAAGCCGCGCGGAGGCGTCAGCCGAGCACGGCGGGGAAGAAGGTCGGCATCGCGCTGTTGCGGGATCAAGGGCGGGCTGCGCAGCAGCCGAACGCGGTGTGAGATACGCCAGCAAGAAAGGCCGCAATGGACGCACTTCTGGACAGCCCTGCGAAGGAGAGACCTTGGCTCACGGCGTAAAAGCACCAGCGACGACAGCGTGACGGATTATCGAGACACTTCCCGCGCATTGGCCACACCTCGTCGTCCGAGAGATCGCGATAGCCACGACGTTATCCTGCATCGTCCGGCAACGAGCTATCGGTGCATGGCGCGGCAAGGAGGCTGGCCCGGACAACGACATCATCAGCTATCGTCTCCGTGCTCACCTACCGAAGATCGTAGCAACCTGGGGCGACGATGGTGATCAAGCTCCTTCGTCAACTGCGCGACGCGGTGTTCGGCCCTGTCGGCACGGCGCTCCGCTTCGATCGCGCGACGCAGGAGTCCGGCATTCTCGGTCGCGAGCTGACGAAGCTGACCCTGCATGGTGTCGACGGCGATGCGCTGTTCGGCGACCTTCTCCGTGATGGCGGCGACCCGACTGGGAGCCCGCCGCTGCTGACGGACGCGGGTCAGCTCGGCGAGGATATCGCGGTGATTGGCGTAGATCGCGTTACGACCGACACGTGCTTCCCGCGCGAGGGCTGCGACGGTCAATTGCCGTTCGATCATCGGAGACTCATCGGAGCCGCCGGCCAGGCGGTCAAGGGCGGCGCGCAGCTTCCCGGCTGTGGCTTGCACGCGTCGATCAAGTGGGTTTGCGGCCGTCATCTTCGGCACGGGCTTCTCCTGTGGCGGAAAGATCGGAAAGGACACGCTCGCACTCGGCGATGCGCGTCTTGGCGAGAGCGATGCTCGATCCATCGAGTCGATCGTCGGCGAGCAAAGCGAGATTGCGGTCAAGGCGCGCTTGCCAGACCGGGCGATGCCGCTCGGTGACCGCGAAGTTGGCGCAGCTCATGCAAGTGCTCTCGGTGCGCCACTGTGGGTTCGGACCACGGTCGTCCCCCATGCAGGCGGCGGACTCGGCGCGATAGACACAATACCCCCAGTCGCAGACGCCGAGCCGCATGCCGCTCTCCTCGATGAGGAAATCGACATAAGCTGTGAGTTCGCCGTCGTGGGTACGGCCGCGAAAGCGCGACCGCGACGACAACATGCGTGCCGCCTTGCCGCCGAGACGCGACGCGGTGAGCAACTCCTCGAGCGCGGATCGCGTCTCCTCGAGCGTTTGTGCATCGACGAGTTCGCCGAGATCGAAATCCGTTCCGACATAGGCGCCGTCGGTCATGATGCGTGTCACGTGCCCGAAATGGTGCTGCAAGGCGTGAAGGCCGGTGCGGTCGCGCTTGCCGACGAAACGGGCGAAGGTTTTGCGGCCTTGATGTGTGGTCAGACGCCAGGGCGTTCCATCGTCATTGCGCGGCATGTCGATGAAAGCCGCGAATCTCTCGTTTAGGCGAATAACGAGAGAACTGCCGGTTGCGACCTCCGGCACGCGGCGATCGATGATGCCGTTCCCGGCGATGGAGAGCCACAGGTCCGACCGGCCAGTCCGAGCACGCAGGGGCTCTGACAGGCGCCGCAAGACGTCGATGGCGCGCAGAACGGGCGGCGGCGCTGGCCAGAGATGTGGCGTGCCGGCTTCATTTGCGGCGGTCTTGAATATCCGCCCACGGAGATAAGCAAAGGCTTCCGTCTTATCTGCGGACAGATGCTCCTCGACGCAGTCAGCATCAAGCGTCAGAATCTCCGAGACTCTTGCGCCGACCAGATAGGCAACGGTGACGAAGCAAGCCTCTTGGATCCTGTTGATCAACGCCCGCAGGTGCCTCGTTCGCGTCAGCGGCGGATGCCAAGGCGTATTCTCGCCCTCGATCGTGTAAAAGCGAAATGAAGAAACGAGCGTTCGGACGGCCTGCCGATGAACGAAAAAGGAGCGACCCCGATCATCCATGCGAAACGGCACGGCCTGGTCGCGCAGCGCAATGACGTCGTCGGCTGGCTGCCCGATTAACCGGATTGCTGCCGAGATGAGCGGAACGGCAATAGCGTCGGGCGTGAATGGCAAGCGCTGTACGGTGTGGCGACTGAACCCGGAATAGGCGCTCGCGCGGCCTTCGTCGAACGGGCGCTCTGATGGTGGGTATGCGAGCTTGCGCCTCTGCTGGTAGAGGGCGAGCAAAAGATTAGCGTAGGCGTGACGGGTTCCAGGTCTGATCAGCGCGCCATTGTGTCTTCGTCGCTCGGCAATGTCGTGCATGAATCGGGCGGCGGCATCGCGATCGAGTTCGCCAAAGCTTTGCATCGCCTCGCCGGCCATCCATCGGATCAGGATGCGGAGCTTGACGGCCGCTGCAACGAGCGTTCTCGCGCGAGCGTGCCGCCGGCCTGGCGGCGGATCGATGCGAAGCGACCACAGAAAGATGCGCGCATCTTCCAGCCAGCCGGCCCAGCAAGGGTCTGTGAAGCGGCTGCCGTCCGGGAGTTTGAAATCCCAATCGATCTGGAACTGCGATCTCCGCAGGTCAGACCTCCGACCATCGAGGTGCCATTGCGGGTCTGACCACAGCGATCGTACCGAAATCTTCTGTCGTAGATCGATATCGCGGGTGGAATCAGCGTGTGGCCGCATGGTCATTCCAACTCCGGCAAGGCGGGCATGCCGTTGGCGAGCGCACGCGCAGCCTCGTGCATCGCCGCCGGGAAGTCCGGAAGGATGTCCTGCGTGAGAATCCGCCACGACGGCGCATAGAGGAGGTTCCAGCGTCGGGGATCGAGCCGGCTGCGGGCTTGCTCGAACCGATCGATGGCGGCGAGGACGCGCGCCAGACGTTCCCTGTCGATTGGGATTACGAGGCCGGGACACGCAAGGCATCCGCCGAAATGCGGGCACAGACGCTCGGCGCCATCTCGGTCGGCAGCGACCGGCGCGAGACAATCATGGCCGAAGGAAACGGTACCGCGAAGCTGGTCAGGCTCTGGCGACGGGACGATAGGCTTGAACCCGCGAACCCATGCGACCATCAGGTCTTGCAAGCGAGCGATCGTCTGGCGCTGAAAGCGCGTCGTCTCCTCGCTCTTGAGGTACGTCTCGGTCGTGGCGGCGTTGGCATGATTGAGGATCGATTGGGCCACGAGAATATCGCCGCCGGAGGCGCGATAGTGCTCGGTTGCGACCGTGCCACGAAACAGAGCGGGCGCAAAGCTGGCGATCCGCAAACGCGGGCTGTCGGAATGTGCTGCATTCCACTCATCGATGCGATGGTTGGCGCGCTTCGTGAATCTGAGGATCGCCCGTCTGAGGACAGAGTGCTCGATCACCTCCGTGCGATTGCGGAGCGAACGACGGGTGGGGCCGGAATAGATGCTACGCGTCAGGAACACCCGATCCTGCTGGCTGGGCGGTGCGTCCACGAGGAGCGGTTCGGTCAAGGCCAGCATCATCTCGATCAGGTTCGGCGCCGCGTATCGTCGGCGCCGATCGAACGACCGGCGCTGCGCCTTCTGAAGCCGGGCGCCGGTCTTGGCCTTGTTCCAGTCAATGATAACGCGATGTTCGTCGAGCGGATGCGGAACGAGGCAGTCTCGCCGAATGTGGCGCAACGGCTCGGGATTGGCGGCCGTCTGGATAGCGATCGCCAGAAAAAACGGAACGAGCGTATCGGTTGTGATGTGAAGATACTGCGCGATGGTGCGATAGCCGCCCCAAGACTTCACGAGCATGGCGGACTTTATCCCGTGTTCTTCGAGAACAGCCCTGTCGGGCATGCGACCGCCCTCGATGCGGCTGATCCGCCATATCCATCGATCGAGTCCCTGACCTCGCAGTATCTTGGGCGGAAGCTCGGTGCGCCGGATGACATCCTGCCCGTGTTGAAACCGGGCCCAAACCTCATCGATCTCCTCGTAGCAGGCGCTGAGGATCGCCTTGATCTGATCGGGCGGCAGCCGCCGGCGCGGTTGCTGATGCATTCGTCTGCCGGGAAACGGATTCCAGGGAATCTCAAGATCACGCGCGAGCGCTCCTGGTCGATTGCGCTGGCACCACAATAGCAACGGCCGAAGCACATCAAAGGCCGTGGCGTGCGCACCGCGCGGCGCGCGGGAGGCCGCCTGTGTTCTGAGCCAGAGCACGTAGCGGCCGAGCGCGGCGGTATTGACATCACCCGCTGTCTTGATCGTCCCATCGTCGACGACGTAGCGGGCAAAACGGTGGATCGCTGCCCAGGTCGTTCGGCGCGTCGCAGGCATCTGGCCGACGCCATGCTCCCGGAAAGCCTGGACCATGAGCCCGCGCAGATCGGCAGGCAGGCCGGAAAGCTGCTCAGGATCGAACCGTTGGATTGGCCGGCCTCCGGCATCGGAGAATATGACCGTATCGGCGACAAGATCAGTTGCCGCATTCTTTGGCGTCGCAACTGTGATGCGCCGATTGATCGGCTTCCTTTTACGCACGGCCATGAGGCACCAACTCGCCGTAGAGATAGGCCAGGCTCTCGGCGAGCGTGTCCGCATGAAGCTCGACGCAACGCAGATAGATTGCCGTCGATTGAATCGAGGCGTGTCCGAGCAGGACTTGTACGATCTTCAGCGGGTTGAGGTCGGGCGTCGTTGCCGCCTGCTTCTGCAGGCGCACGAGCATGGTCATTGCGAATGTATGGCGCAACCAATGGCCAGATCCTGTCAGCCCTGCCGCTTGAAAGGCCGCACCGAACGCAGCGGAAAACCTCGCTCTCGAGACGGGATCGCCGTTGCTGTTGAGGAACAGCGCCGATGACGGACGGTAACCGGGGCGCGTTCTGCGTCGGAGCTTCACCAGCGCCGCACGCTGCTCTCCAGCATACCAGTGGGTCCTGTCGATCAGCCGCAGCGGCGGATAAACGGTGCGCGGCCGGTCGCCCTTGGTAACGGTCAGCGGCACTCCCACAAGTGGGTCCACGTCGATATCCAGGTGAGCGACGTCCGGCACCTGATGTAGCTGCAAGCCGCACAGCTCCTTGCGGCGCATGCCGGTGGCCAAAGCCCACTCGGCTATCAGGTCATAGGGCGACGAAAGATGCCGAAACAGGGATTGGAGCTGATCGACGCGTAGCGGTCGCGGCAGACGTTCAACCTCCGAAACCGTCAGAATGTTCGCCATCACCGTCGCAGGCCGATGATCCAGATGCGCCAGCATGCCTTGTCGATGCACTGAGCGAAGGGATATGTCGACGTAGTCGAAGGGCAATGCCTCGATCAGACCGCGCCGATGGGCCCAAGAATAAAAGCGGCAGATCGTCCGGACACGATCGTTCACAGTGGACCGGGCATAGGGCCGCCCCGTATGAGGGCTCGGCGTTGCCAGCATCCGGTTCCGGTAGGTGGCGATCGTTTCCTCATCGGCGAGGCGCCAATCCAGCTCGCTCTGCTCCAGGCTATCGAACCAGTCGTGCAGGTGCTCGCTATACGTCCTCAACGTCTCCATCGCATGCGAGCGGCCGGGAATGGTGGCGAGTTCGATCAGATAGCCGAAGGCAGGCTCGACAATCGACATCTGCGCGTCGAGCAGAATGGGAAAGCCTGCCGGAATCCCTTCAACACCGGGCACGGCCCGCACAATCGAAACCATCCTGCTCTCCGGTGGCAAGGCACCCGGAGGTGCAAGAAGACATCGACATCGTCCAAGTGCTTACCGTGTCGATGAAACTGACAGATGACAGCACACGAATAAAAGATAAACGGAGCGCCTTCGGCGCGAGTCTTATTTTGAATGCGAGGGGTTCCCCTCGCGCTCTCCCGTTCGCCACGTGGCAGGGGTGCAGGACTTCGCCTGCACCCCTTCAAAAAGCTTGTGGTGTCGCCGCCGCGTCAAGCGTTGTCCTCGCTACGCTGCGGGAACGCTTGACTCGGACGTCTGCGTGCCAAGCCCTCAGACAATGGCGCTAAAGGACACTTCTCAGCGCATGACCTAAMTCGTTRCCGACCTTCTTGAACGGCATGCCCATGCGCTCGAACTGCCAGCGCATGGCGCGATACCAGAGATAGCCGACCATCGTGCC
>NZ_LMQJ01000022.1:0-80116 GCF_001424605.1 Bradyrhizobium sp. Leaf396 | reverse complement strand
GGTGTGGACCAGGCGGAAGATGTTATCCAGGATCTTGGCGTTGTTCGGCTCCTGCTCGAACTTCACCAGCTGATTGTCCACGGTGTCCAGGCTCTCGCTGGTCTCCGTCAAAAACTCCCGCAACAGATCATCCATGAGCTACGCCTTACTGACCTGGATCTAAACTCGACGCCCAAGCCACCTTGGCACGGACGACGCCTATCCTGGATCGTTAGACATCCCGTTTCACGGTCCCGTTAATTTCATCCTCCGTGCTACTACGGATATTGAAGAGAAGTTCGCGGTTTCGCCGCATGCTGCAGCGCTTTTCGGCAAATCCGGCTCGGCGCCGCACGAATGCGACGCGCGAGGTAAACACCCCGATAACAGCGAGGCACAGCGTTCAGGAAAGTCCTGCTCGTGAAGAGCGATAGAGACGGCCTGCAGGCCGTTGGACCGATCCGACTACGACCAACGGCGCGCTCCTGGGCGCGCTTTGTGGTGTTGCCGCCGCGTCCGCGGTTCGCACGGGCGGTAAACGCACGGTTACCGTATGACCATAGCGACTCGTGCCGCGCTAACCGAGCCGCGGGCGAGGCAATGATCGGCATCGGTCGATGCTATGCCAGACATCGTCGACGGCGACCGGCAGCGCTGCCGCCTGAACGGCTTGCACAGACCGTGTGACGCCGAGCTCAAGCGCCGAGCGGAACACATCGGACGCGCGAATTCATATCATCGAAAGCCTAGCCGACAACCTGCGCCGCGCCGATCGTTCCATCGAGCTCGCCGTAGTGACCGGGATCACCGCGAGCGGCCACCCGCCCAATCGTCTGCTGCAACAAGTCGATGCAGCGGACTTCGATCTGCCACGTCCGCATCTCCCGACGATCGAATAGTCAGTGAATCTGTCCTGGGCGACGGCGGCGCTGCACTCCGGACAACTTGTCCCAATTGCCATTATATCCCGAAGCAAAGATGATGGAGCTTGCCCGCGCAGGACGTGATTTCACGTGTCGCGATCGAAGGTGCAGGGAAGCGGGGAGGCAACTTTGGAAACGATGGTGCGTCCGTCCAACGGTTTCCTGTCCGCACTGTCGGCAGATGATTATGGATTGATCCGCCCGCATTTGCGGACGGTCGATCTGCCCCATGACGCAGTGCTGGTCGGAACCGGCGAGACGCTCAAGCGCGCTTATTTTCCCCACCGCGGCGTCATCTCGCTGGTGGTGGAACTGGCGAAGGGTGAGCGTGTGCAGGTCGCCATGATCGGCCGCGACAGCCTGCTCGGGACGCTGTCGACCATGGGTGATGCCTGTGCACTGAACACCGCCATCGTGCTCGTTCCATGCGTCGCCTCGGTGATGGATCTCGACCGGCTGCGGGTCGCCGCCGACCAGAGCAGCACCCTGCGCACGCTGCTCACGCGCCACGGGCTGGCGGTCTACGCCCAGGTGCAGCAGACCGCGGGCTGCAATGCCTCCCATCCGGTGGAGTCGCGGCTGTCGCGATGCCTTTTGCAGACACATGATCTGTCGGGCGACTCCCGGCTGCTGCTGACCCAGGAGACCATGGCACAGATGATCGGGGCGCGGCGCAACAGCGTGTCGCTAGCCGCCAACTCATTGCAGCAGGCCAATGTGATCCACTACAGCCGTGGACACATCCAGATCACCAACCTGGACGGCCTGCGTCAGACAGCATGCGAATGCTACGCCTCCGTGAAGGGCCAGTACGACCGGCTGGTCCGGGTGTCCTGACCGCAGCGGTCGGTTGGTAAACCGCCGGCTAACGCCGGCCTGCAAACACCGGCCATCCTGCTACCGGAACTGAAATCCGAATGCCGTAGACGCGTGGGCACACCTCGCGCCTGCACGTGCCGCGCGACGACGAAGAGTGATCAAGGCGGGCAAGCCCATGTTCGAAGCAACCGCTGCGCCGGCGCAGAAGGCGCCCGATGCCGATCCCGCGCGCGAGCCGGGCGCGTATGAAGCGCTGGTGCGCGAGATCGGCGAGGACGGTGCCTGTGAAGTCCGCGAAGTGTTCTGGAGCGAGACCTGCGCGCGCATGCAATTGTTCCGCACGCTCTCGCTCGCGCAGCACCACGCCAGGATCGCCCGCGAAGCGCATTCGCTGAAGAGCGCGGCTGGAACGTTCGGCTATGTCAGGCTCGCCGCGCTGGCGCTGCAGCTGGAGAAGACCGCGGGAGATCTTGGCGAGGCCGAGTTCCGTGCGCTGCTGGACCTGATGGAGGCCGCCTACGCCGCCGCGCGCGCGCAGGAGCCGGAAGGTCCGATCCCCTCTTGATGCGCCCTCTTCGTCATCAGGCAGCTACTTCGCCGAAAATGCTCTGGACCACCCGCGCGTGTATTCCCGCCGTACTTCTACGGTTTGGGATATTCACTGATGGCTAATCATAGATGGCGATAGTCCCCGGAAAACCAGGAGGGTTTTCCATGTTCACTTACGAGACCGCAGACCAGAAGGAGGTGCGCCGATTCCGCATCGCACAGTTCAACGGCCGCATGGCGACCGTGAAGGCCGGCGAGTCGACGGTGACCGGTTTCGTGCGTTCGGTGCTGGAGCAAGAATCGAGCGTGCCGCCGCGCTGGACCATCACGATCATTCCGAACGCGCCGAAGGAACAGATCAAGCCGCTGCGTCCCGCCTCGCGCGCACGTCCGTTCGCCGAAGACTATTTCTGAGCGACGAGACTCGCAAAACTCCTCGGGAGACCTCCCGGGCCGCGCCCGAACAACCGGTCTGCCTTAGTCGATCGAATGCAGCAATGCCGCACGAACCAGGTCCGCGGTGTTGCGCGCCCCGAGCTTGCGCATCGCTTCCGCGCGATGGCTCTCGAAGGTGCGCGGACTGATCTGCATGCGAAGCGCGCCCTGCTTGTTCGAATAGCCTTCGCTGATCAGCCTCAGCACCTCGCGCTCGCGCTTGGTCAGGCGTTTCTGGCCCGAGGGGCCGAGTGGCTCGGCCCCCGGCAGGCGCTGCGGCTGTAGCACGCGGGTGACCTTCGATTCCGCCTCCTCGGTGCTGGACGCGACCGGCAGGCCGCCCTTGTGAGGGCCGGCAAGCTGCTTCACCAACCCGCAAACGCGTTCAGTCTGCGCCAGCGCGTTCTCGACCACCCGCTGCAAGTAGGCACGATCGCCCGTGACAGGCGCGAGTTGATCGCTGTGATGTTTGATCTCGCCCATGTAGAGCAGGAGCGCAGTCAGGGGGCCGTTGAGCTCGCGGGCGATGGCGGCCGCCATTTCGTCGGCCGCCTTGGCACGGACGGCGCTCAGGCGGACGAGATCGGGCTCATCGGCTGAAGCAGCGCTGTCTTCGTGCCATTCCGAAGACCGCGAATCAGTGGCCGTATCGTTCCGTGACCCCATGTCACTCATTTAGCGGAACCGGGGCAGGTCTGTGGTTAACTTTTTGCTCCGTAGGAATACGGGGATTTAGGCCGTTTGATGCAAAAATGGCGACTTCGGCACAATTTGTGCTTGCGTGGCGTCGGATTTAACCACGCTGGGGTTGAGTTCCTGCTCAAATCGTTGCTGGTCGGCCGGAAGTCTGACTGGCCCGCTCACCTTCAGACCAGGCCACCCCCCGGTTTTTACGGATTAATTAACGGCGACTTGCTTCTCTACGCAGGTTGAGAGCGCGCAAATGCCTCCACGCATTGGGCCCGCAAGCCCGCGGGAACACGCTGCGAAAGATTGCGTGCATGAACGAGATCGATCGGCTGTCGGAATTTCTGCAGAGGCTCACGCCGCTGTCGCGCAGCTGTCTGCTCAGCGAGCTCGAACGGCTCGAGCTGTGCGGCATCGACATGCCGGGTTCGGCCGAGATCCAGTCCCGCTTGCGCGCCGAGTTCCGCAACGACGGATCGACCCAGGCGCGCGCCACCAATCCTTCGCGCAATTTCTTCGCGCCTCTCGAGCTGCTGCTGATCGACGGTGCACCCGAGCATGCCAATATGGGGCGGATCTCGCGCAACACCCTCACCCCGATCTGGGAGTGGATCTGCCGCGACCTGCTGCCGACCATGGCGCGCGACTACATCAAGGCCATCAACGATCAGGTCGCCGCCAACAATCCGAAGGAAGTGCAGAAGATCGCCTCGACCTTCCAGACCAAGGTCGTCAAGGTTCTCGAGAACACCCTCACCTCGCCCGAGAGCACCGAATCCGCGCGCGCCAAGCTCGCGCAATACACGGCCTCGCGCACCGCCTTCGACGATGTCGTGAAGATGCTTCACGTGTTGCGCGCCGGCGACGCGCTGCCCAAGTTCAACGAGAAGCTGCCTGAGAAGATCGCGAAGTTCGACGACGGCCAGGTCGCCCAGATCACCGCGCAGCTCGACGCCTTCAAGAAGGCCCATCCCGAGGCGCTGCCCTTCGCGCTGGCGCTGGTGGCGCGGCGCGTGAAGCCGTTCTGGCAATTGGCGCGGCTTGCCACCAAGGCCGCGGCGGGCAAGGCCGCCGCAGACGTCGCCGCGACGCCCTATGCCTGCGTCGTCCACATGGTTCTCGACCGGCTCGACGACAAGCGCCTCGCGCTTCGCGTCGCGCTCCGGAACAACCGGGTGCTGGTCGCCCGCGATCTGCTCGCCGAGATCTACGACACCGAATATGCGCTCAAGGTCCGCATCGACGGCTTCGAGCACTGCGAGTGGGGCGTCCGTCTCCAGCAATTGATGGACGCGATCGCGGCGCTGGTCTCGGCCGAGGTGAGCCGCTTCCCCGACAATGTCGGCCACATTCTCGGATCGCGTCGACTGCGCAGCCACGACACACTCGGCGGCAAGCTGACCTATCTGGCCTGGAAGGGGCGCGATGCGATGCAGGACGGCGCTGCCGCGTTCCGCAAACTGATCGGGCAAACCTGAGCGCGCTCGGCACAAAGGGGCAATCACATTGCCCCTTAGTTCGGCGCGCGTGGCAGGCTCAGGAAGCGATCGAGAAACCGCCCCGACAGCACGAACCTGAACCACCAATACATCATCCGCCGCGTCGTCATTGCTGCAATCCTCGACAGCCCACCACCGGCTCAGCGGAGCATTAGCGCGAGTGCAGCAGCGCACGTGTGATGCGCTTCACATTCATGGCCGCCGGCCCGCGCGTGTGCCGCGGAGCCGCCTGCGAGCAAAGGCAAGAACCTGCGCGCCTCGCGCGAAGCGAACGTCCTGACGTCGGTCCTTCGCCGCCAATTCAGCGCCGCGCGCGAGAGAGACCTCCGCGCTCGTCGGAGTTGGCAGCCTGCAAGGCTTGGGTCTGCTTTCTCTTCGAGCGATCCTCGACAAATTAGCTCGAATTGCAGAGCTTAACGTTACTCAGATAATTCAAGAACGATGTGAAGCTCTCCTTATTTGAACCCACGCTCCGCGTTTAAGAAACCGTCACGGAACGGGAGTGGTGTAGGATGAGCGATGGGATGAGTGAACTCGTCGGACGGAGGCCTGTGACCTTCGGACGGCGAAAGGTGACGCCGCGCGCCTGCGTGGCCGACAGCAAGCGCCACTTGCGCGCCTTTCTCAGCGAGGTGCTCGAGGATCTCGGCTTCGTCACCTGCGAATGCGCCAGCGCTGACGAGCTGCAAACCGTGCTCGCCACCGAACTGCCGGACCTGATCCTGCTCGGCGTCGCCGCCGACGGCATCGAGCCGGGACGATTCCTCGAAGTATTGGTGCGCGAGGGATTCGGCGGCAGGGTCCTCGCCGTCGGCGCCCGCGATTCGATCATCGTCAAGGCCGTGCGGCAGGTCGGCGAGGAATACGGCCTTGCGATGCTGCCGCCGCTCACCACGCCGTTTGCCGCGGAGACACTGCGCGAGCGCGTTGCGATGCTGCTGCCGGACGAGCCGGCGCCGAGCCCGGCCGTGCATGTCGGCGAGGCCCTGCACGCCGGCTGGCTCGAACTCTGGTACCAGCCCAAGATCGACGCGCGCACGCTGGTGCGCAGCGGCGCCGAGGCATTGGTGCGGATGCGGCATCCGACCTGGGGCGTGGTGCCGCCGGCCTATTTCATCCCGGAGCCGCACGATCCGCATTTTCGCGAGCTGTCGGAGTTCGTGGTCGATCGTGCCGTGCGAGACTGGCATTATCTTCTCGAACAACAAAGCCCCGTGAATCTGTCGATCAATCTTCCCGCTTCCTATCTCAGGGAGCCGCAGGCGGTGCGCGATCTCTGTCGCCGCGTTCCCACGCATCCGGCTTTCGGCGGACTGACGGTGGAGATCGACAGCGAGGAGGCGATCCGCGAGCTCGACCTCCTGACCGAGGTTGCGCGCGAGGTCGGCCTGCACAATATCGGCCTGTCGATCGACAATCTCGGCGCCAACTGGCCGTCGCTGATGGAGCTGGACAGGATTCCCTTCGTCAAGTTGAAGGCCGACCGGCAGTTCGTCACCGGCAGCGGCGGCGATCGGCTGAAACGCACGGTGTGCCGTCACATCGTCGAGCTGGCGCAGGGCTTTGGCGCGCGCGCGGTGGCGCAAGGCGTCGAAAGCCGCGCCGACCTCGTCGCGGCAAACGAGCTCGGCTTCGACCTGGTGCAGGGCTTCCTGTTCGGCAAGCCGATGCCGCTGAAGAAGTTCGCAAGGAGCGCGCTGACGCGGACGGTGATGGGGCAGCAGTGAGGCACAGGCCTCACGCATACCGCCGCGCCAGGAAGACGCAGACGACGACGAGCGCGGTCGCGGCGACCATGCTGGCCGCGACCGGCTCACCCAGCAGGAAGCCCGCGAGCGCGAGGCCGAAGAACGGCTGCAGCTGCTGCAACTGGCCGACCCGGGCGATGCCGCCGGCGGCGAGCCCGCGGTACCAGAAGATGAAGCCGACGAACATGCTGAAGACGGAGACATAGGCGAGCCCGATCCAGGCGGGCGCGCCGACGCCGCTCCAGTCCGATGGCCACGTCCAGATCGCCAGCGCCAGCATCGGCGGCAGCGCCAGCAGCAGCGCCCAGGAGATCACCTGCCAGCCGCCAAGGCGGCGCGACAGCGCGGCGCCTTCGGCATAGCCGAGGCCGCACAGCACGATCGCGGCCACCATCAGGAGATCGCCGGTGAGCGAGGCCGAGCCGTCGCTGGAGAAGGCGAAGCCGGCCACCGTGGCGCTGCCGAGCACGGCGAACAGCCAGAACAGCGGTTTCGGCCGCTCGCCGCCGCGCAGCACGCCGAAGATCGCGGTCGCCAGCGGCAAGAGGCCGATGAAGACGATCGAATGCGCGGAGGTGATGTGCTGGAGCGCCAGCGCGGTCAGCAGCGGAAAGCCGACCACGACTCCGATGGCGACGATGACGAGCGAGGCGAGATCCTGGCGTGCCGGCCGGGCCTGATGCAACAAGCCAAGCACCGCCGCCCCGATCAGCGCCGCGATGACGGCGCGCGCCGACGTCAGGAACAGCGCCGAGAAGCCGCCGACCGCAACCCGCGTCGCCGGCAGCGAGCCGCTGAAGATGATGACGCCGAGAAGCCCGTTGCCCCAGCCGCTGGCGGAAGAGTGCATGTTGGTCTCGCTTGGGGTGGGGGCGGCGGATCGGGTGCCGCGGCGGTTGAACGCCTCGCGTGATGGCATGGAATAACAGAAGCGCGAAAACAACCCCATGCACAGTAGACGGGGGTTGCAAGATCAATGGGTTAGGTGGGGGGGGGGGGGGGGGGGGGGGGGGGGGGGGNGGGGCGGGATCAGGTGCGGATCGGGCGGGTGTTTTGGGAGGCGAAAAGCCGAGGGATCGCGGTTTGACTCGCCTCTCCGGCGCGCCCGTGCGAGCCGACGAGGATTGGCCGCGATCGTTGCCGCTCATTCCGAATGACGTCTCCCGTGATTTGCTTCGTCGGGCAAAACAGGAGCATGATGTCATCATTGCAAGCTGATAGGCAGGGCTCCGGCCGGCCTCTTCAAGGCGACCGAGTTGCGCGTCGGACGCTGGTTCGGAGTTCTGTTTGCCGCCGGACGGCGCGCATTTTGTGAACTGTCAACGTAACACTCCGCACTTCATGCGGGTTGCGCCGCACCGGAAGACCGGTGTATTTGCGAATACTTGCAACCATTTTGATAGGGGGGATGATGGTTGACCCTGTGCCTTTGAGGCCGCGCGTGGTTGAAGAGCAACAAAAGCTCGCAACCGAAATATCTGATCGGCTTTCGCAAGAACTTGTCATCGCTTTGGTCGGCCCTGTTGGCTCAGGCGTCTCCACTTCGGGGCGGCTGCTCTCGGAGATTTTGACTCAGCATTTCAAATACGACGTCGCGCCCATCATCGGAATGAGTGATATCATCCGGACCGAGGCCCGCCGCGTCGACGTAACCACGCCTCCACAAAATCCGCTCAACAATTACATCGAGGTGATGCAGGCGGCTGGAAATAGGCTGCGCGAGCGGTTCGGCAACAATTACTTAGCTGAGAAGGCGGTTGAACGGATCGCGAAGTTTCGCGAATCGCGCGGCGGATATCGTAGCGAGGACGGCGCACTCATACCGGGGCGTCGTGCGTACATCATCGATTCGCTGAAAAATGCCGAGGAGCTTGCGCTTCTGCGTCAGATCTACCGCGATACTCTCATGTTGTTCGGAATTTTTGCGCCTGACGACATTCGGAAAAAGCGTCTGGTAGACAAAGGCGCAGAAGAAAAAGATGTACAAGCAGTTTTGGACCGCGATCAAGGTGAACCGGCTACCTTCGGCCAAATGACACGCAAGATATTTGTGCTGTCCGATTTCTTCATTTGCAACGACAAGAAAGAGGAGGAGCTAAAAAGGCGCCTCCACCGCTATTTGGAAATTGTCTTCGATACCAATGTACATACCCCGACCAAATCCGAGTCGGCGATGTACGAAGCAACGGCCGCAATGGCTAGCTCTGCGTGCATGTCGCGACAAGTGGGCGCCTCAATCATATCAGCCAAGGGAGAACTCATCTCTGTGGGCTGGAATGACGTGCCGAAGTTTAAGGGCGGTCTTTATGTGGAGGATGATCAGAGCATCTGGGATGAGGCAAAGAGGGCCATTGATGACAAAGATCACCGCTGCTTCAAATGGGGCAGCAAGATTTGTCACAACGAAGTCCGTCGAACGAAGATTGGCGACCGAATTGCGAAGCTAATTCGAGAATCCGGATTGCTAAAGGCGGGGACCAAAGTCGAAGACGTTCGCAAAATTTTGGATGGCACTGAAGTTGACGATCTAACCGAGTTTTCGCGATCAATCCACGCCGAAATGGAGTCCATCTTAGCGGTAGCGCGCGAGGGCCGGCATTCGCTCGTCGGCGCGACGATGTTTACGACCACATATCCCTGTCACAACTGCGCGCGGCACATTGTGGCAGCAGGGATTTCGAAGGTCATTTATATCGAGCCATACCGCAAGAGCTTAGCAATCGCCTTGCATAACGACGCCATTACCGAGGACCCGGAAGATAGATCGAAGGTCGTGTTTCAACAGTACGACGGCATAAGCCCGCACTTGTACTTACGGCTATTCAGACCTAGCACGCCGCGGAAGCAGGACGGCCACTTTGCCCGACAGCCCGCGGAAGTTGCATTGCCGGTATTCCGGGTTCCGTTGGACTCGCCTGTTGAATACGAGGCGAAGATCATTGCGGACCTGTCGGCGAAGGAAGATACTGATCATTAGCGAATCAGGCGCAGGGTTCCCAAATGTCTAAGCAAGACGCGCCAAAGAATTCTCCACAGCAATTGTCGCTTGACCTGAATCCGGGCAAAGCCGATACGCGCGCGAGTTCGACGGCTGAAATTGGTTGTGTCAGAAACTTCATCGATTCCGGGACGTTGAGCATTCGGAAGCAAGCCTTGGAGCGTGTCCGGGCTTCGAAGATTTTTGCAGTTCCCCATTCTCGCCTACGCTGAGCTAGGCGCCAACGCGCCGCGCGGTCGGTCATGCCATATGACGTTCGATCTGTAGCAAACTACGTCCTAGAGACGGCGGAGCGGTTAGATATTACCGTTACCAACATCTCTGTGAACAAGATTGTCTACTTTCTGCATGCGTGGTTCCTCGCGAAAACAGGGCAACCCCTTGTGACCGCGAAGATCGAGGCATGGGACTATGGCCCCGTTTTCCGCGAATTGTATATGCAGTTCAAACCCTTCGGGGCGGGTCGAATCACAGTCCTCGCAACAAGGCGGAATCCCTCAACTGCGAAGGAAGAGGTTTGCCCTGTTGGCATAGAGCGCGAAGACGAAGAATTTTTGCAGCCCCTGCTCCTTCGTTATTTACAGATGACACCAGCTTCGTTGGTGAGACTTTCCCACGAGTCGGGCGGCCCATGGGATCAGGTGTATAATCACTCTGGCGAATCGAACCCCGGAATGCGAATTTCCGACGAGGCGATCCAGCAATACTTTAGGTGTCAAACTAGGCACTAGCTGAGAGGCTTTAATGTCCGTGAAAATCGATCGGCCACCTTATGTACACAATTGGGTCCGCTTCAATTTCCCGGATGAACTGTCAACAACAAAGGCCGTAGTATCCTTCATCACGGCGACGCCCCAGATTTCATACGCAGCCGGCCAACCGATCATTCGAGATCGTATCGCGTTGAAGTTGGATCGCGACACCGCGCTGAAGGCCGCGCGCACCAAAGGACACCCAAAGAGCCGCCCTCTTGTCGCTGAGTACGTAAACGCGTTTTACGATTACGATGATGAACGCAACTACTCCGGCCTTCCTTCATACGATCAATACGTGGCGCCATACAGCATCAGCCGTGACGTAAGAATTCCGGTCAAGCCTCTCATTGTTATTTCCGAAGGCGGTATTCTGAAGCCGATCTTCATCGTCGGGTGGGCGACGATGTCTCTATCGCGCTTTCAACGCAGATTGCTGATGACCGTCTTAGAAGACGCCGTCTTTTCGCTAACCGACTTTCAAGCGTCGGCGGGCGAGTTCATCTCTTTTCCGCGCGCAGCTTCGGACAACCTTCGCCATCCCGAGGTTTGGAAACGAGGGGATTTCGACCTCCTCTCGAACGCGGAAATGAGGGAACAAGCTGAATTGTATGTGCGCGCCGTCGCGGCTGCGAAGGAGATCGTTGCACGTCGGCATGGGGAGGCGGACCAGCAGCCCGAGGCGGAGCAGGACGCCGCCCAGCCAGCTTCAGTCTTCGATCTTTTCAGCGGCACGAAGTAGCCCACCGCTCCACACGTAGGGATGGCAGGTCCGCAGAGGGCGGCCGTCCCAACGTCTCCAGTCCATTCGTTCCTAACGCCATCCCGCCTTAGTACAGCGGCTCTTCGTAGACGGGCTCGCCGTCGAGCAACAGCCGCTTGATCGCCGCGCGGCCCGAGGGCAGCACGGCGGCGACGATGCGCAGCTTCTGCTGGTTGCGGGCGTCCTCGAGCTTTCGGCCCTCGCCTTCGGGCACGAAATAGCTTTCCAGGCCATATTTGATCGGCAGCTTGTCGCAGAACCTTCGGCGGTCGTCGCCGCAGGAGCCGCCGTAATTGGCGACGCGGCCGCGGATCAGCACTTCGGGCGCGGTGACCGCGACGGGCTCGGCATGCACCGAGACCGCCTGATGGATGCCGTCGGCATTGGGGGCGAGCTTGACGAAGACATCAGGATGGCGCGAATCGGCGACCTTGCCTTTGAGGCTGCCGGCCGGCAGTTGCGAGATGTCGTAGCGGAGCACGACATAGTCGCCGCGCAGGAGATCGCGGGGATCCACCGGCTGCGTCTGCAAGGTCACCTCGACCCCTTCGCGCAGGATCTGCATGCGGTCGGCCACCATCAGCACCAGCAGCGCAGATTGCAGCAGGACGGCGGCGCCGAACAGCACGGCCTTGGGCATGCGCTGCCCGAATTTTGTGACGGACGCGAGCAGCCCGGTCATCGTTCGGTCCTCGGCAGCGCGCGGCCCAGGGCTGTCGCGAACACGACGGCGACGACACCGGCCGCCGCAAGGAAGGCCGAGCGGCGCAGCAGCGAGCCCTTCACGGCCCAGGTGATGCCGGCGATGATTGCGGCGATCCCGAGCCAGCCGGCAATCAGGCGCGGACGCACCTCGTCGAGCATGCCGGAGACGACGAGGCACAGCATGGCGCAGAGCAGCGCGGCGTAAGCGAACCAGGGCTCGCCCGCGGCTTCTGCCGGCCACAGCGGCGCGGCGACCAGCACGAGGGCGATCGCGCATGCCGCCAGCACTTCGCCCGTGCGCCTGGTGAGCGCGGCGGACACAAGGGCAAGCATCACACCCGCAGCCCCGCACAGGATCGCCCACGGCGGCTGGGCCGGCGCCGTGGCGGTCCGGAGACGGACGATGTCGTCGACCGTCGTCACCTCGAGGGCGGCAACGCCGGCCAGCGCAAACGCACCGTAGATCGACAGCACGCTGCCGAGGCGAAGCGCCCTTGGCGACGGCGCGGCGGCGATCGCAAGCCCGGCGCCGAACAACAGGGCCGCGCCGTTCGCGAGCAGGAAGGACGGCTGGGCGCCGTCGAATTCGAAGCGGAGCGACGTCGCGATCCACCACGGCAGCAGCGCGAGCGCGACGAGGTGAGCCGCGACGCGCGAATTCCAGGCGAAGGCGAGGCCGGCGGCGATCAGCCAGACCGCCACGAACGGAAGATGCAGGACGTCGGGAGCGTCGTAGGTCCGCATGCAGGTCCAGATGCCGGCGGACACCAGACCGACCGCGAGCGCCCCGCGCGAGCCGGTCAGCACTGCGGCGGCAAACGCGCCGACGGACCACAGCAGCATGCCGCCGGCAAAGTCCTCGCCGAGATGATACATCTGGCCGACCAGCGCGATGCCCGCACCGAAGATGATCGCCCCGATGCCGGCGCAGAGATCGGCGAGAACGTTGCGGCCGGTGGTGGCGAACCAGGCCCCGAGAACGCCGGTGACGACCATGCCGGCCAGCAGGATCGCGAACCGCATCAGCCGCGCGATCTCGGTCCAGTGCGCCGCCACGAAGGCGAGGAATGCGGCCGCGATCAACAGGCCGCCGACGATGGCGACGACCATTGCGATGTTGATGCCGGCCGGAAGCGGCGGCAGCGCGTTGCGGATCGAGGCGGCCACCGCCGGCGCGATCACGCCGTCGGCCTCCCATCGCGCCAGATCGGCGTCGAGGCGCTGCCGGTAGGTTTTGTCGAACATCGTGCTCGAATATGGTCCTGGGATCACCTGGCTCCCGCCGGATGGCGGGACCTTGCTAGGTCGGATCGTCCAGGCGGTGGGTTCAACCTCTTCCCCGCAGCCGGGGCTATCGCATATGGCGCTTTGCGCGAGCTGGGCGCGCGCCTCGTCCTGCGAGACGACAGCTTCGCTGTCTCCTCAGGATGAGGCTAAGCGGCATCGGAGCCCGCTGAAACCAGCGCCACGCACTCGGTCCTCATCCTTGGGGGTCCGCCAACGGCGGGCGTCTCGAAGGATGGCCAGAAGCGACATCACTCCCGTTTGCGATGACCCTGCTCCTCGCAGCCGGCCTATTGCGCCGGCGCAGGAATGCGCCGCAGGACGTCGTCGTAGGGTGCGAGGTCGAGATAGGCCGTGACCTCCGCCGCCTTGCCGTCCTGCATGAGCAGGATCCAGGCATAGGAGTTCGCGTAGGGCCTGCCGTCGCGCGCCACGCCGCTGCCCTCCCAATGCGCGATGACATGGTCACCATCAGCGAAGATCCGCACAATTGTCGGGCGGACCGGCGTCGACAACCGGCTCGCGAACGGGCGGACCGCGCGATCCAGGAATACATCGCGGCCTCGGAATTCGCCGGCGCTCGGGCCGGATCCCTTGATGCGCCAGACCACGTCCTCGTGCAGCAGGTCGTTGAAGAAGGTGGTTCCTCCCGCCGCCCAGCGATCGAATGCATCGGTGACGATCAGCTTGTTGGCCTCCGGCACGGATTTGGCCTGGCCGCAGGGTGCGGCCGTCGTCAGGGTGGAAGCCGTCACGATGATCGCGTAGACGCACGACGCAAGCGCGCGATTAAGCAGGGTTGCCATTGGTGTCTCCCTTTCCAGTGCAACAATCGTCTGCCCCGAAGTGATGCACACATGGTCGGCCAGACATCGCCGACCTGTTGTTTTAGGATCTATCCGCGCCGCGCGACGGCGGCACCGCCAAAGATGAGCTGCTCGACCATCGGGCGACGCAGGAAGCGGCCGGGAAAAATGGGATCGGGCGCAGTCGCATGGTCGAGGCGCGCCATCTGCTCAGGCGACATCGTGATCCCGACCGCGCCGAAATTGTCTTCCGCCTGCTCCAGCGTGCGGGCCCCGATCACCGGCGCGGTGATCGCAGGATTGGCCAGCGTCCATGCGATGGCGACCTGCGAGGATGTCGCGCCGAGCTCCCAGGCGATGGCTCGCACCGTCTCGGCCGCGTCCAGCGATCGCTCATTGAGAAGGCCGGATGAAGCGATCACCGAGGCGCGTGTCGTTCCAACCGCCCGTTCCTGGGAATCCTTGAGATCGGCCCGGCTGTACTTGCCGGTGAGCACGCCGCCGCCGAGCGGCGACCAGGGCAGCACGCCCAGGCCGAGGGCCGCCGCCAACGGAATGAGTTCATGTTCGACCGTTCGCTCGACCAGATTGTATTCGATCTGCAGGGCAACGAAGGGCGACCAGCCGCGCAGATCTGCGATCGTCTGCAACTGTGAAATGCGCCAGGCCGGCGTGTTGCAAATGCCGACATACTGGACCTTCCCGGTGCGCACGAGATCGTCCAGGCCGCGCATCACCTCATCCGGCCGTGTCGTCGCATCCCAGGCGTGGAGGTAGAGCAGGTCGATGCGATCGGTATCGAGCTGCCGCAGGCTCTGCTCCACCGAACGAACCATGTTGAGCCGGTGGTTGCCGCCGGAATTCGGGTTGCCGGGGTCGCGGGCCATGGTGAATTTGGTCGCGAGCACGAGGCGGTCGCGCTTGTCGCGGGCGAACTGGCCCACCAAGCGCTCGGAAGCACCATTGGTGTAGTTCACCGAGGTGTCGATGAAATTGCCGCCGCGCTCGACATACAGGTCGAATATCCGGCGGGCCTCGCCGGCGTCGGCGCCCCATCCCCACTCGGTCCCGAAGGTCATCGTGCCAAGCGCGAGGGGAGAGACGCGCAAGCCGGAGCGGCCCAGCAGGCGGTATTGGTCAAGTGACGTCATCAGTGCCTCCATCGTATGGCGGAGACGTAGTTTCCGGCGAAAGGTGAGGCAAGTTGGCCAATGATGACCAGGGTGGTAAGCTCAACTAACCAATGACCACCGACCTGAACCTCGTTGCCGTCTTCATCGCCGTCGCGGAAGCCAGGAGTTTCCGTGGGGCCGCCGACCGGCTCGGCGTGACGCGCTCCGCCGTCAGCCAGGCCATCCGGCGCATGGAGGACCGCCTGGGCGTGGCGCTCGTGCAGCGAACGACCCGCAGCGTCAGTCTCACCGAAGCAGGCCTACGCCTGCACGAGCGCGTGGCGCCGGCAGTGGCCGAAGTCGAGCAGGCGATCGATGGCGCCCGGGATCGTGACGCGCAGCCGACCGGGCAGCTGCGTCTTGCCGTGTCGTCCATCGCCGAGCGATTCATTCGCGGCCCGTTGCTGGCCGAATTCACGCACGCCAATCCCGGCGTGCAGGTCGACGTGACCGTGACCGATGAGGAATTCGACATCGTGGCCGAGGGCTATGACGCAGGCGTTCGGCTCGGCGAAGTGATCGAGCAGGACATGGTCGCAGTGCCGGTCTCAGGCGATCAGCGTCAGCTCGTGGTGGCCGCTCCGGCCTATCTGGAGCGGTTCGGCGTCCCCTCTCACCCGCGCGAGCTTTCGCAGCATTGCTGCATCGGGTGGCGACCCGCGCCGCACGTCGCGCCTTACCGCTGGGAATTTGCGGAAGGAGGGCGCGAGTTCAACGTCGCGGTGGAGCCGAGGATCACGACGAACGACATGTGGGTCATGGTGCGGACCGCCTGCGCGGGAGGCGGCCTGACGTTCGGCATGGAGGAGACGTTTCGGCCCTATATCGAACGAGGTGAGCTGGTGCCCGTGCTCGAGGAGTACTGCCCGTTCTTCCCAGGCTTCTTCCTCTACTTCACGGACCGGCGGAATCTTCCGCCGAAGCTGCGCAGCCTCATCGATCACGTGCGATATCGGCCGGGCGGAAAGAACCAGAAATCGCCGACGGGCCACGCCAGATGAAGGATGAGCACTGTACCCACGCTGTGGCACGACGACAGCAAACGAATGGCCCCGGACCAAGCTCGGTCGTTGGCACCCATTCGCCAACTCGCGCTCTGGACAGAACCAGTCATCTAGCAGACCGTCAGCTCGCAGCACCACGCGCCATGTCGATCAACGCCTTGAACGCGGCCGAGGGATTGCGCCTGCTGGGATAGTAGAGACACAGGGGTGCAAGTAGCGGCGTCCAGTCCTCCAGGACCCGAACGAGACGCCCTGCCTCGATGTCTTCGCGCACATCGGACTCCATGAAGTAGCCGATGCCGACATGGTCGAGCACCGTGATGCGCGAGAGGCTGGCTTCGTCCAGCGTGATAGGCCCTTGAACGTCGATCTGGACGGGCTGACCTTCCTTTTCGAACTGCCAGCGATGCAGCGCGCCATTCGGCAACCGGATGCGCAGGCATGAATGGCGCAGCAGGTCGGGCGGCACGCGGGGCTTACCGTTGGCCTTGAAATATTCGGGCGATGCGACCACGGCAAAGCTACGGGGAGGACCGACGGGAATGGCGATCATGTCGCTCGGCACCAGGTCGGCGCTCCTCAGGCCGAGATCGAACCCTTCGGCAACGATGTCGACGATCCGGCCCTCGGTGACGAGATCGATGTGAACGTGGGGATAGCGTCGCAAGAACTCTAGCAGGAGCGGACCAAGAACCTCCCGCGCTCCCGTTGCGAATGCATTGATCCGAAGCGTTCCGGACGGGATTTCCTGCTGCGAACGGGCGGCCCCCATCGCATCGTGAAGCGTCTTTACGGCAGGCCCGACATGATCGACGAATTTCCTTCCGGCATCTGTCAGGGAAACACTGCGCGTCGTCCGATTGAACAGTCGGACGCCGAGTTGGCGTTCCAGCTTCCCGATGACGTTGCTCAGTGCGGTGGTCGACAGGCCAAGTTCCAGCGCCGCTGCCCGGAACGATCCGCGCCGCGCAATGGCGAGGACAGCATCGAATTCGATCAGACCGTGCTTCGGCATTGTCCCACTTTTCGAAACACCCCATGGCGGTTTGCTCCGATTATCGTGAGTGATGTCTCTCGCTAAATCAACCTTGTCACGTCAAGGAGCCGAGCGATGTCGATCGAACTACCCAAGCCCATAGCCGACTATGTTGAAGCCAACGCCCAGCTCGATGTGGACGGCATGCTGAAGCCTTTCGCCGCCAATGCGGTCGTCTTGGACAACGGGCACCGTCATGAGGGCCGCGCCGAAGTGCGGACCTTGCTCGAAGAGGCGGTGGTCGGCGCGAAGGCGATATTTGCGCCGGATACCGTTTGCCACGAGAAGGGTCAGGTCGTGGTCGAAGGCCTTGCCCATGGCGACTTCAAAGGCAGCCCAATCCGCTTCACCTATGGTTTCACCCTCGAAAACAATGCCATCACAGCCTTGGAGATCACGACATGACCATCAAGGCTGATCCGACCGAGTTCGCGGGAAAGCGCGTGCTCATCAGCGGCGGCAGCAAGGGTCTGGGCCGCGCCACCGTCGACCGCTTCCTGGTCGGCGGCGCTCGGGTGATCACCGCTGCCCGCGGCATCCTGGAGCCCGTCGACGGCGTCGCGTTCGTCCAGGCGGACCTGACGACGGCCGAGGGAGGGGAAATCCTGGCCAAAGCCGCGCTTGAGCATATGGGCGGCGTCGACATCCTGGCCCATGTGATTGGTGGCTCGTCCTCGCCGGGCGGCGGCTTTGCTGCCCTGACGGACGATCACTGGCTCGCCGAGTTGAACCTGAACCTTCTGGCCACAGTCCGCCTTGATCGTCTCCTTGTTCCGCAGATGATCGAACGGGGCACCGGCACGGTGGTGCACGTCACCTCCATTCAGTCAGTCCTGCCTCTTCCCGAGTCGACCACCGGCTACGCCGCCGCCAAGGCTGCGCTCAGAACCTACAGCAAGTCCCTCTCTAGAGAACTGGGGCCGAAGGGCGTGCGGGTCAACGCCGTCTCCCCCGGCTGGATCATGACCGAGTCGTCCGTCGACATGCTGAAGCGTCTGCAGGCCGCCAATGGCGGCTCGATCGAGGAAGCGCGGCAAGTCGTGCTCGACGGTCTGGGCGGGATCCCGATCGGGCGTGCGGCCGAGCCCTATGAAGTCGCCGACCTCATCGCCTACCTGGCCTCCGATCGCGCCGCAGCGATCCACGGCGCCGAGTTCGTCATAGACGGCGGCACGGTTCGGACCGTCTGAAGTCCGCCCCGATGTTCACCCTCCGTGGTGGGCTTCGGGAAGCGGCTCCGGGCTAGAAATGGCAAGTGTCGGTAGCCGACGTCGAAGGCATAGCTCGGAAATGTCGACTTCATCAGATGCCGTCATTCAAGAACTGAGCGCATAGGCGGCGGCTCAACCGATGGAAGCGTCGGCAAATGGGAACGTATGACAGAATGGCGGAGAGGGAGGGATTCTCTGCCAGGGCCCCAGGGGGCTCGAAAACTGCTGTAAAATCAGCGATTCCGGACAACCGCGGCGGGTTGCGTGTACCGGCAGTATGTACTGGAACCGATATCCCAGCTCAAGCGGAATCGGGCGGATAGTTAACGCTTTCCACCGCCGCGTTCCATCGACGACCGCCAACCGAATCGTCCATGGATCGCCCGCATGAAGGCGTCGTACTCCCGGTTGACTCGGCGCAATCGCAGAGCGGCTCGGCGACGGCGATCCTCGCGCACAAGACATCGAACGGGAAGACCAAGGATCGCCAGCGCCTCGCCCCGGTAACCGAGCAGCATTACAGCCGGTCGCAGAGGATTGATCTCAAGGCCGAGGGCATGGCTCTTAAGGCCCTGCTCGCCGCGTATGCGAAGGAAAGCCGGAAATTCCGCGACCTGCGTGCCGACCGGATTGCGGCTTGAAATGAAACGGCCCTAATGCCGGTCGGGTACCGACGGGTGTGGGTGCCCACGCCGGCCCTTTGAGCCGAAGCCCGTCGTCTTCGATTTCGGCGAGAAGCGCTTCCGATGAGCCGCACCCAAAGCCGCGCCGGACATCCTCAAGCAATGCTCGGTGGCGGCCACGACCATGACACGTCAGGATTTTGGTCGCCGACGCGCTGCACCCGGGCGGAGCGCGACTCACCGAGCGTCTGCGGCGGATCCTGAATCGGCGGCCTGATGCCCGCGCCCTCGATGTCGCATGGAGGTTGCGGCTGCGAAGACAGCGAAGGAGACGCGCAAGGCTGCGCGAGGGAGACGCGAACGAAAACTCGACCGCGCGACGCGACGCATGGCGCGGCCGCCGACCGTCGTTCGCGCTGCTTGCGATGGCCGCTACGCAGCGGCGACCGTGATCTCTGACATAAGACCGCGCACCATCGCACCCAAGAACGCGAGAAGCTCGCTTCAGTCACCGAGCAGCACTATAACCGCTCGCAAAAGATCGATCTCAAGGCCGAAGGCATGGCTGTTTAGGTGAAGGCCCTGCTCGCCGCGTGCGAGAAGGAGCGAAAGAAGCTCGGATTCCAGAGTCCGGCCCGCCAACGGCGCGCCGCTTAACGGCTGGGACCAGCCTTCCGAGCCGGTACCCATCAACCCGGCGGGTCCCAACCGGCGGCCCTTGGGCCGGACCCGACGGCTTGCAGCCCGACCGACGATCCGAGCCGTGTAGCAGCTCTTAATCGCGGCGATTGCCAGATTGCGCGTTGCGCGGATTCCCAGCCAAAGCCTGCTCCACGACCCCTTCCATTGCGTCTGTTGCGGTCGAGTGCAAGGGGAACCACGGTCTCCGCACGCGGAATGCCCGAAAGACGAGATATGCTCCCAGCACGCCGCACGCGGCGCCCGCCAGCACGTCGCTCGGATAGTGGGCGCCAACGACCACCCGCCCAACAAGGACCGCGGCGGAAAGCGACGCCGCAACCCTCCACGCGCGCGATCCCAAAAAGAACAACGCGGCCGTCAGAGCGGCCACCGTCGCCACGTGACCGGACGGGAACGATAGCCAGGCTGCTTCGACGTGGAAGAAATCGAAACCGTACACCCCGTTGGCAAAAAACTGCATCGGCCGAGCGCGTCCGAAAAACACCTTCAGCACGGTCGACAGCAGGCCGGCCGAGATCAGGCAGCAGAATACAAAACCAGCCTACTCAGCGCGCGGGTGGTTGCGGCGAACGAACTTCGATACTGCCCAAGCGGCGGCGGCCAGAGGTATCCAGATTCCTCCGAGAGCCAGACGGTTGACCGCATCGAAAGCGGACCGTACGCCAGGAGACAATTCCTTCACCGATACCGCGACCTCGATATCGACACATTCCTCGAAAAACAACAAGACCGCTGCAAACAGAGCGAGCGCCGGCAGTCAGACCGGCGATTCCTTGCCGATGCTCAACAGCGCCATGGCCAAGTCTCGGCGAAGATCGAGGGCGGCTGCTGCGACCAGCGGCGTGGCGGACCCGGTGCGTTCGCCTGTCATGCTTCCCGGCCCCGCGTTCCGGAGCCGGCGCTGCTTTGCCCGCCCAGATTTCTCGCCCACGATCTGTAATAGGCGACGCCAGTCATCACCCCAATGCCGGCAGCACTGACCAACATCTGAAAGGCGAAGGAGTCCGGCTCGATTTCGAGTAGGATGTGACCGGCGACCGACAGAAAGATGCCGGTGCAGAAGACTTCCAGCGACCGCTGACCGCAGGCCATCAGAGGCTTGGCGAAAGGAGAGTCGAAGCCTCTCCAGTCTGCAGGCAGGATCCTCACCGCCAAAACGGCAAGCACCACAAGATGAATAACGCGGTAGGGCGCCAGATTGGTCTTGTCGTTCGGATTCACGGCCAGCACCAGCCAGTCGGGCAGCAGATGGGCGAACTGATCGAAACGACCGGCCATGGTAAGGACCAGTGCCAAGGCGAGATACGTCAATCCGAGTACTAGGGCCACGTTAGATTCGATCAGGCTCCGGCACCTGGCCGCGCCGCCTAGCGCGGCCCATGCGCCCAGCGTAAACAACAACTGCCAAGCAAACGGATTGAAGTACCAGACGCCCGACGGAAAGGACGGGAGATTCCATCCGAAATGTCTCGACGCGAAGTAAAGCACCAACGAGACCGCAAGGGTCCGGTCGGGCCGTCGGGTCATGACCCAGAGCACGGGCGGGAAGGCGGCCATCAGCACGATGTAGAGAGGCAGCACATCGAGATTCAGCGGCTTGAATCCGAGAGTCAAGCCATGCGCCAGTGTGGCAAGCGGATTCTTGATGACCTGGGCGACGTTGAATTCGTCGAGGAGGTGCGAGTGTTCGTAGGTGCGAGCGATATATCCAATCGCCGCGACATACGTCACGAACAGAAGGACGTGAGCCACGTAGAGCTGCCAAGCACGCGAGAGCAGCCGAATCGCGGCGGGAACGAATCCACGCTCGAGCATCGTCCGACCGTAGACCAGAGCCGCCGTATAGCCGGAGATGAAGACGAAAAGATCGGCGGCATCGCTGAAGCCGTAGTGCTTTGTCGTCAACCACGCGACCGCATTGTTGGGAATATGATCGAGGAAGATCGCCCAGTTCGCCAAGCCACGAAAAAGGTCGAGGCGAAGATCGCGCCGCCGCGCTGCCGGATGGGCATTCCCGACGATATCCATCGACGAGCTTTGCATGTCCGAGGCGTGCGGCACACCGGCAGACCTCGCTTTGGGTTTCGGTTCGGATAGGCTTGGCGGACTCATCTGTGGCGCGTATCCAAGTGGATCACTGATCTGAAGTGGGGGCCTTTCGCCGGCCTTTCAGGCTCATCGATGCCAGCTCATAAGCGATTCCCACAAAGCTCCCCTCGAAAATGCAGTGAGCCGAGGCGAGTAGTGTGCGGTCCCTATCAGGCGCAGATTACGGGCTGCCAATATCGCGATTAAGATTCCGTCATCCTGGTTTCACTGATGCCTCAACGAGCGTTTCCGGTAATGCTGCGCCTGTGAATGCAGGACGAACGCACGCAGGATTCAAGGCTTTGGCAGAAGCCATCCTGAGCACGCCGGAGGATCAGCGCTCGCCACCAACGATGAGGTCCTCTGACCGCTCGTCTATGCACTCCCATATTGAGATTGAGAGCCGTCGCTAGACTAGGCCGTGTACCCATAAAACCCGACGCGTGATGCGACTAAGCCGATGTGCGCTTTGCCCCCATAGCGACCAAGTTCGTGCGCAGCGCAATGTGTCGCGCAGAGCCAAAAGCTGACGTTAGCGAAGCTGGTCCCTGTCTCTGGCTGTTAAAGCCGAGTATTTGCTTCGGATTGAGAAAGCGATCTCAAGCCTTCGGCCACCCTGAGTTCGAAGGGTTTGGCCATCTGTTGTCTTGCAACAACAAGTGCTCGGTCAAAATGAGCTTTCGCTTGCGCGATGTTTGGCGGCGAAAGGGCCAGCTCCACCTCTGCGGCAATGCAGTATGCCTCCGCCTCTTGCCAGCTTTCGCCGCTTTCGCTGATCCTAGCTATCGCGTCTTTGGCAAGCCGCTGTCCGGCTTCTGCCCGTCCGCTCTGAGCATAAGCTGCCGCCAATGCGCTGAAGTACCAGGGTGCGTAGGCTGTTGCACCGGTCGATCGCATTGCGGAAATGCCCGCTTCCATCAAATCGGCTGCGGCATGGTTCTTACCTTCGAGGGAAAGTCCGCGGCCGCGCAACAGCATGCCGTAAGCTTTCCAAAAGGTTGATAGCTTTTCCTCCGCCAACTGCACAAGCTCATCGGCAAGCACGGCCACTGTCGCGAGCTGACCCAGATGGATCAATGTAAGCGACACATGGGAAAGTGCATACATCAAGCTGGCGGCATGCCCGAACTCACGCGCCTCCTTTAGAGCGTGCGCGGCGTCGGCCGCTGCCGCTTCGGCGCGACCGAGCGCCCAGTTCGACAAGGCTCGCCAACACAAAGCGGACACAAGAATATCGTGGCCGAACCGTGTTGCGAATGGTCGATGCCTGGCGCGATCATAAAGCGCCTCGACTCGATCGAGTTCTGCGAATCCGGCCGTGAGGTGGCCGGCGAGCACCAGCGAAATTCCCATCAGCAGATGTCCAAGCACCACAGGCGTTTCGGCCTGGCGCTGCTCGGCGAGCCCCTGGAATTGAACCGCGAGCTCCCGGGTCGCGTCGGCTTGGAACGACATGCGGCTCGCAACCCAGAAGCCATAGAGCACGGCGAACGGCGCGAGAGGATCGTCCGTCTCCTTCCCCATCGTCTCTGCCTGCTCCACCAACGCGCGTGCCTGTGCGAATGCTGCTCGTGTCTCGGGCGCGGCATGGCCCCTTGTATGAATCAAGGCATTGGCAAGCTCGATCTGCAGCGTGATGCGCTCGCGTCGCAGCCCCGTGGTCTCGGGCAGCGCGGCGATCAGATCGAGGGCGCGCGAAAGCTGCTCAGCCGCCTCGACCAGCGCCGAGCGTGAAAGGGAGCGCCGCCCCGCTTTGCTCCACACGCTTGCAGCCTTTTCGAACAGGCCGGCTTCGGTGCAATGACGGGCAAGCACTTCCGGCTGGCTATCGGCTATGTCTGCGAAATCCAGTTCGATGGACTGGACGAGCGCAGCGTGGAGTACGCGGCGCTTTTCACGCAGCAGCGTCCCATAAGCGGCTTCCTGGACCAGGGCATGATTGAACAGATAATTTGCCTCGGGTGGCTCACCCTGCCGAAACAGCAAGCCCGCGGCAACGAGGCGATCGAGCGAGCGGCCGAGTTCTGGTTCGGCAACTGGCGCGATCGAGGACAACAGCGCATAGCTGAATTCGCGGCCGATCGCAGCCGCTAATTGGGCCACCTCCTTGGCGGGACCGAGCCGGTCCAATCGAGCCATTAGCGATGCGTGCAGAGTGGCTGGCACCGGGCTTGCGGCCGCCGGAACCGCTCCGACAGTTCGCGCTTCGGTGCCCGCTTCCAGCACCGCCTTGGTCATCTCCTGGACAAACAGGGGTATGCCGTCTGCACGATCGATGATTTCCTGCCGGACGTGCGCCGGAAGCGACGCTGCTCCGATGACGTCATTAACCAGCGCTTCCGTGTCCCGCGGGTCAAGCCGAGCGATAGACATCACGGTTACATGGAGGGTTGAGCTCCAGCGCGGTACAAATTCGGTCCGAAAGGTCGCAACAAGCATCGCGGGAAGCACCGCGATTGCATCGATGATCTGGTCGAGAAGCTCAAGGGTGGTCGGATCGATCCAGTGCAAATCCTCGAATATCAGCAGGACCGGTCCGAAGTGCGCCAAGCTCTGGATGTCCTGCACGATCGCTTCCAGCGTACGCTGACGACGCTGGGCCGGTGTCAAACTCTCGGCGGGATAGCGATCGTCTTCGGCGAGTTCAAGCAGGTCGGCAAGCACGGCCTTGTGCACGACGGACACGGATGAATGGTCAAGCATTGCGTCGAGCTTGTCGAGCTTCGTCTTGGTGTCGTCGTTGCGCGTGAAGTTTGCGCGCCGCTCCATCTGCTTAATGATCGGATAGAGCGCAGTATTGGTGTGCTGCGGAGAACAATAGTAGCGTAGCTGCGTGGGCGCGTCCGCGGCGGTTTGTTCCATAACGGCCGTTACCAGACGTGATTTGCCGATGCCGGCTTCACCGGAAATGAGTACGACTTGGCCTTGGCTTGTTCTCGCCTTGGACCAGCTCCGCTGCAGCGACGCGCATTCGTTCTCACGTGCAACAAGGGCTCCCAGTCCGCGACCATGCAACGCTTCGAAGCGACCCTCAATGGTGTTCATACCTTCCACGGCCCAGGCATGAACAGGGCCGGCGAGGCCCTTGAGGTCTTGTGCACCGAGGCTCGTCAATTGAAAGAGATCACCGAGCAACCGCCGGGTGGCGTCGGCGATAACGACTATTCCAGGTTGGGCGACCGCCTGCAGTCGAGCCGCAAGGTTCGGCGTCTCGCCGACGACACCGCGTTCTTGCGCCTCTCCCGACCCGACAAGGTCGCCAACGACGACGAGTCCCGTCCCGATCCCGACACGCACTTCCAACCGCCCCGGCGCCGCTGTATGGAGTTTTGCGATGGCGCCAACCAGGGCAAGTCCCGCCTCCACAGCATGCTCGGCATCATGTTCGTGGGCTTGCGGGTAGCCGAAATACACGAGAACGCCGTCGCCCATATATTTGGCGACGAAACCGCCATGTCGTTCGACGATTGCAGCGCAGGTCCGGTGGTATGCACCGATGATCTTCCGCAAGTCCTCCGGATCGAGCTGCGTGGATAGAGCCGTCGAGCCGACGAGATCGCAAAACATGACGGTCAGCTGGCGCCGCTCGGCCGCATCGGGAGGCGATTCTGCCGGGATGGCAGTGGGCGCGATCTTCCCTGGAGGATGCAGCTCACGGATCGCGCGAAGCATTTTCTTGCGATCGCCAAGGACGACCCCGAGTTCCCTGAGGTCCTGATCGCTCAGATCCCCGAGAACGGAGAAGTCGACATGATTCTCAAGGAATCGCCGGGCGTAGGCAGACATGCCCAACTTCTCAAGCCAGTCTTCGATCTGCTGCATTCGATGCTCGACGTTCCGCTGCCGGGGATCAAGCCGGATTATGGGGAACAGTGCAACATAATCATCTCAGCGAAGTGACCGCGCCAACCTTAGCGCGATGCAATCCTTCATCTTGGGTCATTTTCGGCGGTTTCGGTGGAGATTGTTGGTTGGTTGATGACCACTTCCGCCCGTAAGCGCCGGACCAGGAGGACCTGGCTAGGAGCATTGCTTTCGGCCAGACCCCCGTGATTCAAACTCCCAAACTGGGGGCTCGAATCATGGGCTACGAACTCGCCGATTATGAATGGGTCGGCATCAAGCCGATGCTACCAAACAAGCCGCGCGGCGTTCCTCGGGTGAACGACCGACGTGTCCTCAATGGCATTTTCTGGGTCTTACGATCAGGCGCACCCTGGCGTGATCTGCCGGCGGCATTCGGTCCTTACACCACTTGCTACAACCGCTTTGTTCGCTGGCGGCGGGCTGGTGTCTGGGGCCGCATTATGGACGCACTTGCCGCTGCCCATGATGCCGCTGTTCAGATGATCGACACCTCCATTGTCCGCGTACATCAGCATGGAGCCTGCACAAGGAACCAGTGCCAGTCGATGGGAAGCTCACGCGGCGGCTTGACGAGTAAAATTCATGCGGTGGTCGACAGCAACGGTCTGCCGGTACGGCTGGCGTTGAGCCCCGGCGAGGCGCACGACGTTCGACTGGCCGGAAAACTGCTATCTCGTCTGAAATCCGGGTCAATGCTGCTCGCGGACCGTGGCTATGACGCCGACTGGATCAGAGAGCTTGCTATGAAGAAGGGCACGTGGGCCAACATTCCGCCGAAAAGAAACCGCAGCGATCCGATCTGCTTCAGCCCGTATCTCTACCGCGCTCGCAACCGGGTCGAGCGATTCTTCAACAAGATCAAACAATGTCGTCGGGTGGCGACGCGCTACGACAAGCTTGCCGCCAACTACCTTGCCTTCGTTCAACTCGCGTCAATCAGATTATGGTTGCGCCTTAATGAGTCCGCGTCCTAGTTGCGCCCACGCGAAAGCCTCTTCCAGCTAAAATGCTGCTCGGCACGTCCCGCGATTCATTGCTCGGTACTGTCTGCAAATCATTTAGACGATCGAGAGATCCGGACTGGACCTATGTTGTTGGGCTATGCGTGGCAGAGGTCTCTCTTTGCTCAGAAGCCGCCGCGATCGGCCAAGACGCTCGAAGATCGCGCTGTTCGCCATCCGATCTACTCTGCGGGAGCGGGCCCCGGGCTTGCTTGTCGAGTTGCGAATTCATTGGCCTCCGCTTCGAAACGCCCGAACCGCAGCGCCAGCGTCGGGAGCACGAGCAGGTTGAGCGCCATGGACGTTAACAGCCCGCCAAGAATCACGACGGCCATAGGCCCCTCGATCTCGCGGCCGGGATCACCCATGCCGATCGCCAGCGGCAGCACGCCCAGGGCGGTGACCAGCGAGGTCATTAGAATCGGCGTCACCCGATCGGCGGCGCCGCGGATCGCGGTATCCGGCCCCCAACTCATTCCTTCGACTTCGACAAGATGTTCGTAGTGCGCAACCATCAGGATCGAATTGCGAAGCGTGATCCCGAACACCGTCACGAAACCGACCAGCGACCCCAGCGACAGTAGGCCTCCGGTTGCGAACACCGCCAGCACGCCACCAACGAGCGCAAACGGCAGGTTGACCAGCACCAGGAGCAGGTTTCGCCAGTTGCCCGTCACGATCGAGAGTAGCAGTACGATGCCAACGGCGGCGATCAGCGAGTTCAGAAGGAGATCGCGCTGCGACTGCGACTGCGCTTCCGCGGCGCCGGCGAAGGTCACGTAGGAGCCTGCCGGAAGCCGAACCTTCGAGCCGATCGCCGCACGCGCTTCCTGAACGAAGGAAGCCACGTCCCGCCCCGCCACGTTGGCAGTGACGGTTTGCAGGCGCTGCCCGCCCTGGTGCAGGACCTGGTAGCGTCCGGCGACTTCGTAGATATCGGCGATCTGCTTCAGCAGCACGTAGGTGCCGCCCCCGGAAGAGCTTGCACGGGCCGTGGCCGATGCCGTGCCCGGAGAACTTGTGACGCGAAGCGGAAGGTCGCCGACCTTGGTCACGCTGCCGCGGCTTTCCGGATCCAGAATCGTGATGACGTTGAAGACCTGGTTACCTTCGTAGGTTTGGCCAACGACATCGCCCTGGTAGGCGGTGCGGATGAGATCGAGCACCTCGACGGCATCGAATCCCCATCGCTCCAGATCTGGCTGCCGCAAGCGGATCGTGAGCTGTGGGAGCCCCGGCGGCGACTGCACCTGAACTTCGGTGGCGCCGGGAATCCCGCCGAGGACGCGTGCGATCTCCTGCGCCGTCCGATCGAGAACGTCGAGGTCGTTGCCGAAGATGTTGACGGCGACGGAGGCGGTGTAGCCCGAAAGGGTCTCCTCGACCCGCTCGGTCAGGAACGTCTTGACCGAGAAATTGACGCCAAGGAAGCCGGCGAGTGTCTTGCGGATCTCAGCCTGCGCGCCCTCGGCCTCATCGCCGCTTAGCGGCTTCAGATCGACCTCGAATTCGCTGTAGTGCGGTCCCCAGGTGTCGCTGACCTTCTCCGCCCGGCCCACCCGCTGCGCGACCGACCGGACCGAAGGCAGAGTCCGCAGCGCGTCGGCGACGCGCGCTCCGATGCGCAGCGACTCGTCGATGGACGTGCCGGGCACGGCCGACATGTGAATGATGAAGTGCCCCTCCTTGAGCTCGGGAATGAACCCGCCTCCGAAAAAAGGCAAGGCCGCGCAGCCGACTAGCGTAAACGCTACCGCGGCGGCAATTACGGTCCGCGGCTGCTGCGCAATGCCCCGCAGCAGGTTTTCGTAAGCGGCGCGCGTCCAACGGACGACCGGAGGATCGTGGGCTGCGGCGGTCCGGCCGGCAAGCAGCGCCATCGAGAGCGCCGGCGTCACCGTGAGCGCGACCAGGAGCGACGCCAGCACGGCCAACGTGTAGGAGAAGCCGAGCGGCGCGAACAACCGACCGGCAAGTCCGGAAAGCGCCATGATGGGTAGAACGACGAGAATGACGGCCAAGGTGGCGTAGACGACGGCGCTGCGGACCTCGATGCAGGCGTCCAGAATCACCCTGGCTTCGGATAGCGGTTCGGGCAGGCGCCGGTTCTCGCGCAGGCGCCGGACGATGTTCTCTACCCCGATCACCGCGTCGTCGACCACGACGCCGATCGAAATCGCAAGGCCGCCAAGGGTCATGGTGTTGAGGGTCGCCCCCACCACCTGGAGAACGATCGTCCCGGCCAGCAGTGACAGCGGAATGGCGATACAGGAAATCGCCGCGGTGCGCATGTCGAAGAGAAACAGGAACAGGATTGCGATGACCAGGACGCCGCCGATGATCAAGGAATCGCGGACGTTGCTGGTCGCGGTGTGGATGAAGTTCGCCGGCCGGAACAGGTCCGACTGAACGCTAATGCCGCTGGCCGCCAACCCCGGCCGCAAATCCTCGAGCGCCGCTTCAACGGAGGTCGTCACGTCCACGGTGTTCGCGCCGTACTGCTCGGAGACGTTGAGAATGACACCCGGCCGGCCGCCGATGGCGGCGCCGCTGATCGCGGGCTCCGGAGCGTCCCTCACATCGGCGACATTGCCGAGCGTGACGCTCGAGCCGTTCTGGCTCAGCAGCACGGTACGGGCGATCTGCGCCGCCTGGAGCGATTGGCCTTCGGTCTGGAATACGATGCGTTGGTTCTTGGTGTCGATGAAGCCAGCGCCGCGCACGCCCGTGGCCTTGCGGGCCGCGGTCAGAACATCGTTCAGGCCAAGGTCGTACAGGATGAGCTTATCGGGGTGGACCTGAATCTGAATGGCCCGCGTCTCACCGCCGAAGATCGCGACGTTGGCGACGCCGGGCACCGCGAGCAGCCGCAAGCGGACGGTCCATTCCGCGATCGAGCGGAGTTCCATCAACGATTTCGAATCCGAGGTCAGGCCGGCGACGAGCACGGTGCTGGTCGATGACGTGAGCGGCGTCAGTGAGGGCGGCTGGACGCCGACGGGAAGCTGCTGGGCGGCTGCGGCCAGCCGTTCGGCCACGACCTGGCGGTCGCGGTAGATGTCGCTCGAGGGATCGAAGAACACCGTGACGACCGAGAGCCCCTGTATAGAGGTGGAGCGCAACGTCTGCACGCCGGGCACTCCGTTGATCGCGGTCTCGATCGGCCGAGTGACGAGAATTTCCACCTGCTCGGGCGTGAGGCCGGCGGCCTCGGTCTGTATGCCGACCTGGGGCGGCGCAAATTCCGGGAACACGTCGTACTTGACCCGCCCCAACGAATAGACCCCGTACGCCAGCAGCAGGCACGCAAGCGCGATGACGATGCCGCGAAAGCGGATCGCAAAGCCGATGACCGCCGCCTGCGGTCCCGATGGAGGCGCGCCGGTCATTTCTTGTCCTCGCCGACCTGGATCTGCGCGCGGAACTCCTCGGACAGGAGCGCCTGTGCGCCGCGCGTCACGATTTGGGCATCCTTCGGAAAGCCCTTGACGACGTAGCCTCCGCCGGGCGCCGGAAAGTCGGTCGCGATCGAGACGCGGGTGAACTTGTCGGGGGCGCTGCGCCGGTAAACCCAGGCCCGGTCCTGCCACCATACGATGGCCGGCTCCGGAATGGCCGCGCCTTCGACAGTTGCGCCGCTGGGCAGATACGCAATCACGTTCATGCCGGGCAACACGCCGCTGTCGGCCGCGGCGATATAGAAATAGCTCACGCCCTGAATCTTCGGATCGGTCCGCGTCGCGGGCGAGACGAACCTGATGTCCGCGCGCAGTCCGTTGGCGGTGAGGATCGCGGCAGTCGGCGGAGGCGTCGGTATCGACACCCCCGGCGGCAGGGTGACCTGCAACAGAAAGTCCTGCCGCTCGATCAATCGGGTGATCGTCGGAGATCCCTCGATCAGCGCCTTGCCTAGAACCGGCCCCCACTCCTGTTGCGCGGTGGCCGCGAGCGTCCGGAGCTGCGACTCGGCGGACGCCTGAGTGGCCACGTCGGCGCCGTAGGTCGCCTGCGCCGCCTGGACTGTCGCCTGCGAGACGATCTGCTCGTTCTTGTTCAACGTCTGCGCACGTTCGTACGCAGGGCGCGATGCCGCGAGCCGGGCGTTCGCGGCCTGCAGCGAGGATTTGGCGTTCTGGTAGCTGTTGCTCAGGTCGGTCAGGCGCGCCAGATCGACGACCGTGCCGTAGGCCCGGACGCGCTCCCGATATGGCGCCGCCGCAACCGGGGACGTTTCGATCCCGTTGTGCTTCTGGGCTTCGGCGTCCAGCGTCACGACCTGCTCGTCGTTATCCAGGGAGACGCGGAGCGGAGCCTTGATGGGTCTTTCCCGCTCGGCCTCGAGCGCCGCCTCCATTCGTCCCGCCACGAAACCCCAGAGAATCCCGCCTCCGACGCCGGCCAGGACAAGTACAAGAAGGAAACGGCGCAACGGCCGCCAGCGCTTCTTCGATGGCTTCGATTCGATCATATGCCTGACCCTGATGGTCCGCGTGGATTCGTCTCCGAGACGAAGAGGCGGACGCGCGGTTCGAATATCGGGTGCTGAAGCGCATCCTCCAGCGCGCCCAGCGCCTGTCGCTGCTGCACCAGGACGTCGAAACGCGAGATTTCGATCGCCGCCACCTCGAGCTCGGCCGTGACCAGGGTGGAGCGATCGACGTCCCCGGCCTGCAACGAGCGGGAGACTTCATCCTGACGCCGACGTCCAGTGGCAACCAGCGCATCCGCCGTCGTCATCGTCTGGTTTATCGCGCGATAGCTCGAGACGGCGGTGTCGATCGCCCCGATGATCTGTGCCTGCAAGGCGTCGAAGCGAGCGGCGGCATCCTTGCGGCGGGCATCCGCCTCGGCGATCGGCCCCTGGTTCTGGTTGAAGATCAGCAGTTCGAAGGACAGATCGAGATTGTACTTGTTGGCGCCCTGATCGAAGGTGTAGCCGGGCCCGACATTGACGTTCGGGAATTGCTTCGCGATCTCCAACTGCAGGGCAGTTTGCATTGCCGCATATTCGGCGAGGAGCGCCTGCACGTCGCTGCGACCGACGAGGGCCTCGCGGCGCAATTCGCCGGCCTCCAGGCGGAATGGAGGTGCCCGCTCGAAAGCGCCGAACGAGAGGCTGATGGCGTCCAACGCTCGGAGCGGCACGCCGACGGCGGTCGCAAGTTGCGCCCGTGCCTCGGCGCGTTGCCGCTCTGCATCGCGCACCGCAAGACTTACCTGATTGAGGTTTATCCGCTCGCGCGTGAGGTCCAATGCGGAGGCCTGACCTTCCGAGAACCGCCGTTGGAGCAGGTCGACGAGTTGGCGCTGAAGGGCCGCACGCCGGCCGTTCAGTTCTAGCCTTCTCTGGGCCGCCCACAGGTTCAGGAAGGCGGCGCGGACGTGCCCGCGCACCAGCCAGGTGGCCGTCGCCAAGTCCTCGCGCGCGGCCTCGACCAGGTTTTCCGCCTGGCCAATCCTATACTCGCGCCTACCCATCGTCTCGATCAGGAAGCCTACGATCTGGCCGACGGTCCACGGCGTCGGCGCGGTCATCGTGGCGTTGTAGGTCGCGCTCGCACTCAGCGTAGGATTCGGAATTTGCGCGGCGGTAATCACGGCGGCCCGTGCCGAGACAAGCTTGGCGCGCGAGACGTCGAGATCCGGATGATAGTATAGCGCCGCCAGCGTCAAGCTCGAGAGCTCCCATGCCCGGCCCCCCTTCCGTTGCCGAGGCAAACCAAGCTCGACGAACTCGCCCAATCGCGGATCGTGGAGCGAACGTTCTTCGAGCGCCGCAGCGTGGCGCTCGGCGGAAAACGGCTCGGGCCGATACTGGGCGCAGCCTGCGACGACGATCGTCAAGGGAACGGCAAATGCGGTCCACATCGACTTCCGACCGAATAAGTTCGCCCGCCACATTGGATTCATCCAAACCTCGACACCTACACTTGCCTACAGAAGCGAGCCTGACAGGCCCCTGACGCCAAGATGACGATTTCGTCATCTGCCGGTAGCAATGCGCTTCGCCTTTCGTGACGGAGATCAAGCTTGTCTTCTCGGGCCGGACTAGCTTGACGTGAGGCCACTTTCGGAGGACGCGGTAGGAGTCCCGTTCGAATTGGATCGCCCGCATGCAGTCGAATGAGGCTTTCGGTGTTTTTGGCGTGAAATCTAGTGCCGCCAGTTCGCATCAAACGTCAGGAACAGGCGCCATCAGGGTGAGGTTTTTCATGGCAGCCGCAAAGCACATGGCCATGCTGGCAGGCTTGGCCGTTCTCGGTCAGCTACCGGCGCTCGCAGATGAATCGACGAACGTCGCGACCCGGATGGCCGGAGCGACGGCCCCATCGGTCACTTCAGAGCGACCGTGGGGAACTTGGTCCTATTGATCCGGGCGCCAGTCTCTTCTACCAGAACGTCGATTTTCGATGGACGTTTTGGGGCTATGCTGAACGTCTGGTCGACGCGCAGGGCGACAACAACAGCACATGGCGCCGCTTCCGGCAGGGCAGTGAGTTTGATCTTCCCCGTATCACCGATCAGTTACGGCCAGCGCTCGTCTACGAAATCGACATGGTCAATTCTTACTTCTTCAAGAACGGCATCGGCGGAACAAGCGGATTTGGCCGCTGCAATCTAGAAAATTTTTTCGTTGCGATTCAGGATGTCCGGGATCCCGGCCATCTGCGCGCCCTGCTCGGCCAGAACCCCCATATTCTCTCGCGCGAGGACAATCTGTCGTCCGGCAATCTCCCAACCATCAATCGATCTCTGATCCTAGAAGAGCATGGGACAGCGAATCTCTTCGGCGCGCAATTTGGTTCGAGTATGTTCAGGCGTTGTCGCCGCAATACACGATCGCCTTTGCCGCCCTCGATAACCGCGGCTCGTTCAACGTCGACCGCCCTCGATACTCGATCGGCAATTCGCTCTCGGCAAAGCTCTCTGCGACGCCATTCGAGGATAGGGAAAGCGGACAGAAACTAACTTTGGGGGGCGGCATCGATCATACGATGGACATCCACAACGGAATGCTGAGGCTGCTGACCGCCGTCGGCCAATCTGGCTTGGGCGCCCTCCCGGCCGAAGGCGACAAGTTGACCGTCGAAGGCGATGTGTCCTATTCGTTTAAGGCCTTCGGACATCCTATCACCTTGGAAGCCGAGGGCTTGCTTTCGAACTTCAGCGGCAGCAAGACGAAAATTGGTGGCGGCTACGTCATGGCCCAGCTTTCGCTGTTCGACACCGAAATCTGGGGCGATCTCGACCTCTTCGTCCGCCATGATGTGGTGAATGCAAGCGCCGCCGGTTTTGGCGGAAGTGCTCGGCATCAAGCGGTGAGACTTGGGATCAATTACAATCCTCCTCCCCACTTCAAGAAGCTCATCAACCTGCACTTGGAATATGCGCACAATCGCATCGTCGGCCCGGCAGGCATGGTGTTCGGGCCGCGAGACTCTGATGAACTGATGCTTGAGATCCGAGCAAGTCTGCAGCTCTATCAGCGCCATTGATGTGCAGCGATGCGCAAACCTGGCCGCTACGCCGGTCGGCGATTGCGATTGAGCCATCACCACTGTGTCTGTGGCGCACAATCGACACGGGGCGAGACTGGGGTACGCTCCGATCGCTCCGTCGGCTCGCCAAATCGTTCCACAACTCGGCCAGTGACCGAAATAAAATGTTTGCCTCCGCCGGCGCGCCGAACGTCGGCCGGTCGCATGTCCAGAGCGCATTGATCGAATCGGAGGTGCACCTGCAAGATGACGATTTCGTCATCTTGGCGTCGGCACCGGATTGATTTCCAAAGACGCGACGGGGAGATTATGTTGACGTGGATCAAGCGCGTGCGAAGTTGAAGCGATGGAGTCGTTCGGTAAATGAAGATCCTCGTCATCGACGACGAAGAGAAGTCGGCGGCGTATCTCAAGAAGGGCCTTGAGGAGAACGGCTTCGTCGTGGACGTGGCGCATGATGGGGAAAGCGGGTTGTTCCTCGCGCGTACGGGACCATACGACCTGATCATTCTCGACGTCATGCTGCCGGTCATCGACGGCTGGTCCGTCATGACGGAGATCAGGCGCACGCAAAGCGACGTGCGCGTCCTCTTCCTCACGGCCCGCGATGGTCTGCAGGACCGGGTCAAGGGCCTGGATCTCGGGGCGGACGACTATCTCGTGAAGCCTTTCGCGTTTTCGGAACTGCTGGCGCGCACCCGGTCCATTCTGCGGCGGAGCGCGAAGCGCGAGCAGACGATACTTCGGCTCGACGATCTCGAAATCGATCTCAATCGCGGGCGTGCCACCCGCGCCGGCAAGCCGTTGGACCTCACGCCAAAGGAATTTCTCCTGCTTTCGCTGTTCTTGCGGCGTGCCGGCGACGTCCTTTCCCGGACCGTAATCGCTGAACAGGTATGGGACATGAACTTCGATAGCGACACCAACGTGGTCGATGTCCACATTCGGCGGCTTCGGTCAAAAGTAGACGATCCGTTCGACAGAAAGCTTCTTCATACCGTACGCGGAATTGGCTATGTCCTCGAAACGCGATCCTGAAGCTGCGGGGGCACGGCGGTGGCCGATCTGGCGCGGCCCGACTTCCATCGCTCTGCGCATAACCCTTTGGTACGTGCTTTCCGCCGTGGCCATAGTGTCGGCCGCGACCGGCACGCTCTATTGGGCGATGGCGACCAACCTCAATCAAGAGGATCGGCGCATCCTCACCAACAACCTGGATAATCTCCGACTGCTCCTGAAGCCGCAGCACGGCTCGGGCTTTCTCACCGAGCCAGCAGCACCCGATGCCTCGCCGGCGGACACGCAGATATACATCCGCGTTCTGGACCGGAACGGCCGACTGCTGGTCGAGACCCCCGGCATGACGCAGGAGATTCCGCCGCCGTCGGCGGAGACCCTGGAAACGCTCCCGACCGGACCGCCGGAGACCCGGGACATCGCGACCCGCTCCAAGCGGTCGTTCAAGATCCTGACCACGCGCGCGCCCGCCGACGCCAGGAGCCCGGACGCGCAGTACGTGCAGGTGGCGATGGACCGCGGAGCCGAAGAAAAGACGTTGCGGCGCTACCGAGAACGCCTTTACCTGATTCTGGTGTTGGCCGTGGTCCTCAGCTCGCTGGTCGGATACGCGATTGCCCGCAGCGCCATGCGTCCGGTCGGCGGCATCAGCAAAACGGCGGAGCGGATCCGCTCGACCACGCTCCATGAGCGGATCGATACCGCAGATCTGCCTACGGAACTTCTGGGACTCTCCTCCACCTTCAACCACATGTTGGACCGGCTGCAGGGCTCGTTCGACCGCATCTCGCAATTCAGCGACGACGTCGCGCACGAACTCCGGACGCCGGTCAACAACTTGAGGGGCGAGATTGAGGTCGCCCTCACACGGGCGAGAAGCAACGAGGACTACCGCGATATCCTCGGCTCCAGCCTGGAGGAGTGCGCCCGCATTTCGCGTATCATCGAAAGCCTGCTGTTCCTGGCTCGGGCCGACAACGCGGTCGGCCAACTCGACGTCGAGGAGGTAAACGTCCGCGACGAGATCGCGAGCGTGAAAGACTTCTTCGAACCCTCGGCCGCCGAGAAGGGTATCGACTTCGAGCTCGGCGCTCCTCCGGCGCTCACGGCGCGCGTTGATCGAACGTTGTTCCGCCAGGCTCTAAGCAATCTGGTCTCGAACGCCATAACCCACACGGACCGCGGCGGACGGCTTCGCATCAAGGCGCAGGCTTCAAAAGGTGCTCTCGCCGTTGCCGTCTCGGACACCGGCAGCGGGATTCCCCCGGCTGATCTGCCGCGCGTCTTTGAACGGTTCTACCGGGTCGACAAGGCGCGGACGGGTTCGCAACACAACGTCGGGCTGGGCCTCGCAGTCGTCAGATCGATCGTCGTCCGGCACGGCGGGCATGTCGAGATCGACAGTCATCTCGGGGAAGGCACCACGGTGACCATGGAATTTCCGAGGAGTTGCGCATGACGCGAAAAAGCACAGACGGCTCTGCCTGGCGACGCGTCGCCACCACGCAGCGCTCTGGCACGTGGCTCGCGCTGCCTTGCCGGGATGGATCGCGGCAACGTGATCTCGACCGTTCCAGCCGTCGACTGCAACTGGAAATCCCGGGCCCAATCCGCGGGAGCGGTCCCGGTGATCTAGATAGGAGCGGCCTGGCAGGCGCGGGTGCCGGCAGGAGCGAGCTTGATGCTTTCCGACGGGGCGGCGCGATTCACAAAATCACAGGCGGGCTACGAAATGGCTGAGGCGAGCAGGCAGAAATACTCGGTGAGGGACATTCCGACCGGCGTCTGGGCGCTCGGCTTCGTTGCGCTATTGATGGACGTCTCGTCGGAGATGATCCACGCGGCTTCCGGTATACCTGGTGACCGTGCTCGGCACTTCGATGGTCACGGTCGGTTTCATTGAAGGCATCGCCGAAGCGACAGCATCCATCACGAAGATCTTCTCCGGCGCCCTCTCCGACCGGCTTGGCAAGCGCAAGCTGCTCGCCGTCGTCGGATACGGCCTCGCTGCAGTGACCAAGCCGGTGTTTCCGCTCGCATCTACGGTCGACCGGCTGGTGGCTGCGCGCTTCACGGACCGGGTCGGCAAGGGCATCAGGGGCGCGCCGCGGGACGCGCTGATCGCGGACATCGCCCCGGTGCATCTGCGAGGGGCGAGTTTCGGCTTACGTCAGTCGCTGGATACGGCGGGAGGCTTCACGGGGCCGACGCTGGCGATCGCACTGATGTGGTGGACGGCCGACAACTTCAAGGCCGTGTTCTGGTTCGCGGTCTTTCCGCCCTTCTGGCGCTGGCGCTCATCATCTTCGCCGTCCATGAGCCGGCGCGGACGAAGGGGATGCGCGAGGTGCGCAATCCGATCAGCCTGGCCGAGATCAAGCGTCTCAGCGCGGTGTACTGGTGGGTCGTGGCGGTCGCCACCGTATTCACGCTGGCGCGGTTCAGCGAGGCATTCCTGATCCTGCGCGCGCAGAACGTCGGGCTGCCGATTGCACTGGTGCCGGCGGTGCTGATCGTGATGAACGTCTTCTATGCCCTGGCGGCCTATCCGGCGGGCATCCTCTCGGACCGCATCGACTGGACGGGACTGCTTGCGCTCGGCCTCGCCCTTTTGATCGCGGCAGATCTGGCATTGGCTTTCCTTCCCACGACCAGCGGCATAGCCGTCGGGACCGTGCTTTGGGGACTGCACATGGGATTCACGCAGGGGCTGCTGGCGACCCTCATTGCGGATACGTCGCCTCCGGAACTGCGAGGGACGGCATATGGGTTTTTCAATCTGCTGGGCGGCTTGGCGATGCTCGCCGCGAGCGTGATCGCCGGCGCACTCTGGGATGCCGCCGGGCCGAGCGGAACTTTCGTCGCGGGAGCCGGGTTCGCGCTGGCGGGGTTGCTGGCCGTGCGGGGCAAGAATACACGGGCGTGTCTATGATCTCTCTCTTTAGAACGCCTGAGTTTGCGCCATTCTATTTGGGTTTACTTGCTTCATTTGTGGGTGGCGTTGGCCGGCAGGTGTCGGGTCTTTCCAGCCGAGCGTGTGCAACGAAAAGCGGGCGAAATCGACTACACGAAACGGCAGCACATCGGTGCTTTCGCGATGAGGAGGCCGCCGCCCACTGTCGACGAGCTGCGGTTTCGTCCTATCAGATGACCATATTTGGAATAGGGCTATGAAAATATCAGGCGGCCGTGAACTGCCCCATCATTCCATTATCCTCATGCTCCAGGATGTGACAGTGATACATGAAAGGCGCCGCCTTCGAAGCGGGCTGTGTGAATTGTACCAGCAATTCGACAGACTCCTCCACTAGGACAGTATCCCGAATACCCTGATCGCGAACAGACGGTTTGGCTCCGCCCCGACTTAGCACTTGGAAGTGCACGCCGTGGATGTGTAGTGGATGGGCCATCATCTCGCCCGACGCTTCCCAAATCTCAAAATCACCTAGCCGGACTTTCTCGTCGATACGATCCATGTCAAAGGCGCGGCCATTTATGCCAGCCATCGCCATGCCACTGCCTCTGCCACCTTCCATCATTCCGCCTCTGCCAGCCATCATGGCCATCATGCCGCCCATACCCATGTTCAGCGCAAACCGCCGGCGCCTCACGGCCCTGCTTGAGTCTGGATTCGGGCGTGTGACGAGTCGGTCGGGAACGGTTGTCTTGGTGCGATGGCCCGCTGTTTCCGTTGGTTCGAACGCGAGCACGCGCTCATGATCGAGGTCGACGAGATCCCGCAGGAAGTTTCGCGGGCCGCCGACCATGCGCATCATCGTGGGCATGTTACGGTCGGGTGCCGTCTGCAGCGCGACTGATCGTCCATCAGAAAAATCCACAAGGACCTCCGCCCTCTCGCCGGGCGCAAGGCTCAGCGACTGCAGCTTGACAGGAAGCTCCAGCAGTCCGCCTTCCGAGGCAATCCAGTGAAACGTCCGGCCATCCGTAAAGGAAAGATCAAAAATGCGAGCATTCGATCCATTCACAAAACGCAATCTAACCAGCTGCCTCGGCACCCTCGCTATTGGATTCACTGTCCCGTTCACGAGCATTGTGTCGCCCCTCCTACCAGCCATCAACGTTATCATCCCGTTAGGAATGACGAGCCGACCATCCTCGAATTGCCTGTCTTGCAGAACGAGCGGCAGATCATCGACACCATATTCTGATGGGAGCCCGAGCAAATTCTCTTCGTCGTCGGTCACAAGAAGTACACCGGCAAGACCAGTGTAGACCTGTTCGGCCGTCCGATCATGGACGTGTGAGTGATAGAAAAGGGTCGCCGCGGGCTGGCGGACCGGCAGCACGGGGCGCCATGTGGTGCCAGGACGGATGAGTTGATGTGGCCCGCCGTCCACTTCCGCCGGGACAAGGAGCCCGTGCCAGTGCACGGTTGTGTCGTCGCCAAGCGCATTCGTGACCGCCACCTCGACGTCGTCTCCATTGTGGACGCGAAGTGTGGGGCCGAGATAGCTGCCGTTGTATCCGAGGGTTCTGCTCTCTCGACCTGGAAAGAACGAGGTGGTGCCTCGCTGCACCTTGAGGGACGCCGATTGCCCCATCCCCCGAAGGTCGATCAGATCGGGAATCCGCAGTAGCTGCGGCTCGGGGGCTGCACGATCGTGCCAGAGTGAACCGGCCACGACGACGCCGGTGCCAGCCAGAGCAGCACCGGTGAGCAGAGCGCGGCGAGACATCATGACATCGTCCTGCAGCAAATTGGAGGGCTTGAATGGCCTCCCATTGGCGGAGGCGAACGCCACAGCATTGTCATCTCCGGCAAGCCATCGGGGAGCGTTCGCCCATAGTCCTGCGCTTTCGTGAAACTCTTAGTGTGAGCAACGACGCTTACGGGACAGAGTTCCAAGCGCTTACCGGTATGTATGCGTGCACGGCCTCTCCCTTCGTCGTCGGAAGTCGACCAGGTAGGCCCGCGCCGATGATCTTCTCGCGGGCGTACGCGGGGTGGCGACTGTCAGCGGCACAGCCGCTCGATCGGGCGGCGGTGCCGGACACCGAGCATGACCGAGAAGAAGAACCATCAATTTTTCAGAAGAGTGAACGGATCCATCGCTGGCCTCGCTCATGCATCTGCGCCGATCTCATATCTCAGTCCCGGTCTCACGTCGCCTTTGTCAAATATCGTAGGAAGCGGCGGCCGCGTCCCTTCCTGCTTCGTGATGTGATTGGTCGGCAGTTCACGACAATATCGTATCAGGGCTTGGATTTGGTCAGTGGCGGCTGCGACGAGATCGGCGTAGCTGGTGTGACCTTGCGCCGCGGCCTTGAGAATGCATTCGGCGAGAAACGCCTTTGTGGAAACCGTGGCGACGTCTGAGGGCACCCTCGTCATCGCATCTTCAAGAGCGCTCCTCATTCGCGACACCAGCTCGGGATCGAATTGCGGCATTACGACAGCTCCCACCATTGCAGCGTTGCGCGAGGCTATTTGAAGTGTGAGGGAGTGCGCGGCAAAATCAACTTAATTGCGTCGGCGTTAGATGAAATTGGAGAAAGGTTGAAGAGCAAGCGGTTCGACGCACTAAGGGGTCGACGGAGCGAGCCTGCCGCCGGCAACGTTCTTCAGCTCGTATTTCGGAACCGCGAAGCCCGCGACGTGGAGCGCGCCTGATTCGTTACCGCCCGAGGCTCGACATTGCGCCTTGAAACAGCCGTCAGTGATCGTCGCGACGAATCGTCGGACATAGCTGTCCGCTGCACCTTCGCGCGACAGTCGGCCGTCGTCAGCGCGTGCGCAGTAGGAACAAATCAGGACAGCGCGCGTAATCCAGTGAGGACGTCTCGGAGCTGATAGATGGCCACGACGCGGAATCGGGTACCCCTACGTTCGTCTGGGAGCGATAATTGTCGCAGCGAGCGCACGATGCGGGCGAACGTCGCCTTTTTCGCCGAACACCGCGACCAGATTGCCGACAGGTTGCGCGAGCTCGACCGGGAGTGGGACATCGAGAGAACCATCGAAGCTAATGCAGCTGTAACCGGATTCACTGGCATCGTTCTGGCGGCCGCTCACAATCAGCGCTGGCTCGCACTCCCGGCGCTGGTGACCGGCTTTCTGTTCCAGCATACGATCCAGGGGTGGTGCCCCCCGGTGCCTGTCTTGAGAAAGCTGGGCTTTCGCACTTCCTACGAAATCGAGCAAGAACGTCGAGCCCTGATGGCGTTACGAGGCGATTTCAGGCACGTGGCGGAAACCGCGGATAGCGCCCTTCGGGCTGCGAGGGGTGTCCCAAACGCGACTGCACCAGCGTAGCGCTGAGGCACACCAGTACAGGAGTTTGGAATGTCGTACTATTTCTCGAAAACACTCGACCTTCCGTTTGCGGAGGCCGTCGACAAAACGATAACGGCACTCAAGGCCCGGGGATTCGGCGTGTTGACCAGGATCGACGTGCAATCGACGCTCAAGGAGAAGATCGGCGCCGACTTTCGGCCTTACGTCATACTGGGTGCGTGCAACCCGAGAATGGCGCATGAGGCGCTGATGGCCGAGGACAAGATCGGAACCATGCTTCCGTGCAACGTTGTGGTTCAGGAATTCGATGGGAAGACCGAAGTGGCAGCGGTGGATCCGGTAGCGTCAATGCAGGCCATACAGAATGAATCACTGGCGACGATCGCGGAGAAGGTCCGCGGCGAATTGAGGGCGGCGGTCGAAGCCATCTAAAGGCCTTCTGGTCTTTGTGTTGGTGCATCGCTCCAGCTCGGCGACGTCGCCTGACGAAGTGTCGACAGGGGCACTCAGCACCGCCGTAGGAGCGGGATCCCCGCCCCTTGGGGCATCCCTGCTTTCGTCGAGGTCGCGCGCCGATCGAAGTTCATCCGCCGGACGCCGCGGTCTCTGCACCGCCCGTCGGCAGGACCACGACCTTGGCTCCCGACGGCACGCGTCGGTAGAGGTCGATCACGTCCTGGTTCATCATGCGGATGCAGCCGGACGACATCGCCTGCCCGATGGACCATGGCTCGTTGGTGCCGTGAATCCTGTACAGCGTGTCCTTGCCGTTCTTGAAGAGATAGAGAGCGCGGGCGCCGAGCGGGTTTTGCGTGCCGCCCTCCATGCCCCGAGCCCACTTGGCGTATTTCCCCGGCTCCCGGGCGATCATCTCCGTCGTCGGCGTCCAACGCGGCCATTCGCGTTTCATCGCTACATTGGCGGTACCCGACCAGGCCATGCCCTCCTTGCCGACGCCTACGCCGTAGCGGAGCGCCTTGCCGCCTTCCTGCACCAGATAGAGGAAACGGTTTTTCGGGTCCACGACGACGGTCCCGGCAGGCTGCCCGGTCGGATCGTCGACGAGTTGACGCATGTAACGGGTCTTCAGGTCGCCGCCAGGAACCGCCGCAACGGTATAGGCGCCGTCCGAGACCGCGCCATATCGCGGGTCGGACATCGGCGCGTAGCTCGCGGCCGCGGCCTTGGGCACGATGTCGGCGTCGGAGACGCAGCCCGCCAGCGCTGCCGGCAGAAGCACTGCCGCGGCACACACAGCCCATTGCTTTCGAAGCGTCATATTGATTCCTTCGGTGCCGCCTGCCGGCGCGCGTTGGCGACTGCCCGGCGAAAGCCCGCGTAGTCGAGCGTGTTGTAGAGAGGACTTCCGATCAGTTACGATGGCGTCTCGGCGAGGCTCAAGGACTTGCGGACGAGCAGCGCATCGATGACGTCGGCGTGGCGGCGAAGGTCGACCTGCAGCGCCTCCATGTCGATGCCGGATGCGCGGAGGCTCTCCAGCATCTGCTGCTGCGCATCCTGGCCCCGGGGATGGCCATGAGCGTGTGGTGTGCCGTGTCGTACCCGCCTTTATACCGAACTCCCACGCGAGGCGGGCGTCATAGAGAGAGGCGTTCGTCAGGATCGGCCAATCCTTGTGAACGAGGCGGACACCTTCGTCTTCCGCCTTGAGGCTGTCCAGATTTGGTGTGCCCGCCATGCGTCCGTCCTCTGAAAAGAAGTGCGGCCCTGACATCCGATGATCCCAACGTGACTTCGCCAATGGCGGTCAGTCTCGATCTGCAGCTTAAGCCAGGCTTAAGAGCGCGAGCCCGCGTTACTCACTTCTTTGCTGCGCGGGCGCGCGCGTCGGCGGCGACGCGCTTGAAGCCTACATAGTTCAAGGCCTGCGTCACGCGGTACTGGCCGACGATGTAGGCGGGCGTGCCCATCAGGCCTAGCGAATCGGCCTGGGCAAGATTGCGTCGCAGGAGCTTGGTGATGTCGTCGCCGTGGGCCTTCAGATCGGCATCGAGACGATCCATGTCGACGTCGGACTTCGCGATCGCTTCACGCATACGCTCGGCCGGAATCTTCGGCCCGGGAATTCCCATCATCGCGAAGTGCGCGGCGTCGTAGCGGTTCTGATACTTCGCGGCCAGCGCCCACTGCGCACCCTTGATGGAATCCGGCGTCAGAATCGGCCAATCCTTATAGACGAGGCGAATCTTGCCGTCGGTCTTCACCAGCCGCTCGAGCTCTGGCTCCGCCTGTTTGCAGAAGGGGCAGTTGTAGTCGAAGAAGACGACGATGGTCAGATCGCCCTTCGGGTTTCCCGCGGTCGGCGCGGCCGGATCGTAGAGAATGGCTTCGCGCGATATGTCCGCTTCGCTGGGAGCGTCGTCGGCGCGCGCGGGGCCGACCAGGTAGCGGACGCCCGCGACGGCGATCATTTGGGCGAGCGTGCGTCTGGAGACGTGCTGAAGCATGTTAGTTTTCCTTGTTCTGGGAGTTGAGGTCAGTCGGCCGAGGTGGCCGCCGACAGCTTTCCGAGCAGGGCGTCGGCATCGACCGCGCCGACGATTTTGACCGTCGGATCGACGCTTCCGAGCGTGCCGAACAGCAGAATGGTCGGCGGCCCGACGATGTCGAAGCGCTTCATCAGGGCTCGGCTCGCGTCGTCGACGGCGGTCACGTCGGCACGCACCATTCTGAAGGCTTGCAGGCGTGCACGGACTTCAGGTTTGCGCAGGACGGCATCCATGCCCCTGCATTCGACGCACCACTCGGCGGAGAAGTCGAGCATGACGGGCTTCTCGTCCGCGCGGGCCGTAGCGAGTTCGTCGTCCAAGGCGGCGACCGATCGGATCGTTCGGACGGGGTCTTCGGATCCGGTCTCGCGCGTCACGAACCGATCGAGGATGCGAGTCGCGTTGAGACTGTCGTCACCTGCCGATCCGATCATCAGGACCGAGCCGATCAGAAGCGAAATGCTCGCCAGGCCCATGGACACAAAGCGCCATCGACTGTGCGTCATAAGGAATTGCGTTCCGAGATAGACGGAGACACCCGTCGCGAGCGCGCCCCAAAGCTGCAGCGTGGTCTGCTGCGACAGAACGCGGGAAAAGATCGAGATCGCGACGGCGAGCAGGATGAAGCCGAAGGCATGCCTGACGCGGACGAGCCAGCGACCTGGCTTCGGCAGGAACCGCGGTCCCAACGCTCCGAAGACCAGAAGCGGCACGCCCATGCCGACTCCGAACAGGAAGAGGGCCGCCATGCCGCGCATCACGTCGCCGGTGCGAGCGACGTACAGCAGGGCCGTGGCCAGCGGAGGTGTCACGCAGGGGCCGGCGATCAGTGCCGATCCGAATCCGAGAACGGCGGCTGCGGCCAGCGGTCCGCGACCGCCTCCGGAGGCCGCGCCCGATATCCGCTCGACCAAGGCGGCCGGCAGCTGGATCTCGAACAGGCCGAACATGGACAGCGAGAGGGTGACGAGGACGGCGCTCATTACGCCAAGCGCAACCGGCGTCTGCAGCAGGATCTGCAGGTTCTCTCCGGATCCGGACCAGGCTGCGAACGCACCAAGCGTTGCGTAAGCCGATGCGGACGCTCCGACAAACGTCGCCGCGAGGGCAAGCCCCCGGCCGAACGAAAGACGCTCCTGCGACCGGGCCATCAGACCGAAGAAGATCGGCACCAGCGGGAAGGTGCAGGGTGAGAACGACAATAGAATGCCGAAGCCGAAGAACGAGGCCAGCATGCCGCCGAGCGTCACCCAGTAGGAGATGCCCTCGCGAGGTGCGGGCGCGATCGTCGCCGAGACGCCGTCGCTCGCTCCAACCGCGGCATCCGGAGCGTCCACGAAGGATGAGGAACCGGACGAGGACGGGGCGGTGGCGTCGCGGTCCTTGATCGCCAGCGTTTCCAGATTGATCGTCTTGGCGACCGGCGGGTAGCAGATTTGGTACTGCTCCGCGCAACCCTGATAGGTCACTACGATTTCGCGCAACCCTCGTAGATTGATCGAAGCGATCTCGGCCTTTGCTGCGTTCCGGTAGATTTCCTGTGGCCCAAAATTCGGATCGTCCTTGGGTTCTCCATGGGTCGTCTGGACCGTGACAGCCGTCCCGGGAGGCACCGCGTTCTTGGCGGCGATCATTGCGCGGTAGAGGTAGCTGCCAGGCCCGATTGCCCAGATGAGCGATAGCGCGGCGTCGTCGCGTGACACCTTCAACTGGAACGCCTGGTCGGCGGACGGCGGCGTTCCCGCCCGGGCCAACGCGAAGGAGGACAGGAGAACGAACAATATGACCGATAGTCGATGAAAGCCCGGCATGTCGGTGGCGGCCCTGCGTTTTGTGAGCGGATGCCACGACTTGGATAGGCTACCTTAAGCCAGCCTTAAGGCTGGGGAACGAGAGGAACCTCGGAGGTACTGATGCGCATACTCGTCGTCGAAGACGATCCGATCCTGGCCGATGGTCTGCGGGCGGGACTGTCGTTGACCGGCGCCACGGTCGACGCGGTCGGCACCTGCGAGGATGCCGACACCGCGCTCGCGACGTCGCGCTACTCGGCGGTCGTGCTCGACATCATGCTGCCGGATGGTAGCGGCCTGGATCTGCTGCGCAGGCTCCGGGGACGGCGGGACGCCACGCCCGTTCTGCTCTTGACGGCGCGCGACCGCGTCGGCGACAAGGTTTCGGGACTGGATTCTGGAGCTGACGACTACCTGGCGAAACCCTTCGACCTCGATGAACTGGCGGCGCGCCTGCGCGCCATCGTCCGCCGGGAAGGTGGGCGTGCGGTCCCGACCATGACCTACGGCGCCATCGTGCTCTCGCCGGCTGATCTCTCGGCGACCGTCGCCGGCGAGCCGATCAACCTGTCGCGCCGCGAGTTCGCGATTCTGGCGGCGCTGATGGAGCGTCCGGAGCAGGTCCGTTCGCGTGCCGAACTGGAAGAGCGCCTCTACGGATGGCAGGAGGACGTCGAGAGCAACGCGGTCGAGGTTCACATCCACAATCTCCGCAACAAGATCGGCAAGGACACGATCCAGACGCTGCGCGGCGTAGGCTACCGGATGGGGACAGCCCGATGAGGTCCTTGAGACTGAGGCTGTTCGCGATGCTGCTCGCAGCGACCGGGATCGTCTGGTTGGCGGCAGTCGTCTGGATCTACGTCGGAAGCCGCGACGAGGTGGAGCACGTTCTCGACACGCGCCTGCAGGAGGCCGCGCGCATGGTGGCCTCTCTCGCGTCCGGCTTTGACACCCTTCCGGGAAGCTCAACCCCGTCCCCGGTACAGCCGCTCGGCAGCTACGAACGTCAACTGTCGTGTCAGATCTGGTCGCTCGACGGTCGCATGGTCGCGAAATCGAGCGGCGCGCCCGACCAGCAGCTCTCGCCCGCCGCCTCCGGCTTCTCGGACCGGATCATCGACGGCGAACCCTGGCGCGTGTTCTCGGTCGAGGACGCCGATCACAATCTGCGTGTGATGGTGGGGGACCGCGTCGGGCTGCGGGAGCGTCTGGTGACCGACCTGATCAAGGGGCTGATGTGGCCTGCGCTGCTGATCGCGCCGCTGCTCGGCGCCGCGATCTGGGCGAGCGTGGGACAGGGCCTGCGCCCACTGCGGCGGATGGCTCAGGATCTCGGCGCGCGCGAGCCGGACGACATGCGGCACGTCGAGACCGAACGTGCTCCGACCGAGGTCAGGCCGCTGGCGGTCGCCTTGAACGGGCTTCTCAGCAGGGTCGAAGCCGCGCGCCGGCATGAACGCGAAGTGACAGCCTTCGCTGCACACGAACTGCGCACACCGCTGGCGGGCCTGAAGACGCAAGCCCAGGTGGCTCTGGCCGCCGACGACCCAAAGGTCGTGCGCGGGGCGTTGGAACAGATCGTCACCGCTGTCGACAGGAGCGCGCGCCTGGTGCGCCAGCTCCTGACGATCGCAAGGCTGGATTCCGACACCGCCGACGCACCGTTGGCGCCGGTCGCAGTCGGCCCGATCCTGGAGGAGATCGTCGCCGCAACGCCAAGGCACGAACGGACGACGGTGACGATCGACGAGTGCGTCAGGACGATGACGCTCAACACGAATGCCGAATGTCTTCAACTCGCGCTTAGGAACCTGCATGAAAACGCAGTGCAGCACACGCGCGGGGGACGGGTCGCGTGGACGGCCCGGGGCAACGCGCTCGTCATCGAGGACGAGGGGCCGGGGATCCCAGCCGACGAACTCGACCAAATCGGAAAGCGCTTCTTCCGGGGCAGACTGAGAAGTCCTATCGGAAGCGGGCTGGGCCTTGCGATCGTTAAGCTCGCGCTTGCGAAGGTCGGGGCGAAACTCACCATATCGAACCGCGAGGGTCGCAGCGGCACCAGATCGGAGCTGACGTTCGACGTATGATTGCCGGCCGGTGCCGCGGCATGACGCGCGATGTCTCAGGCCTATACGCAGGTCTGCGCCCCGCCCTTCAGCTTCACTGGGATCGTGAGATAGCGCACCCCGTTGGCTTCAGCCGACGGGAATTTGCCGGCGCGAATGTTGACCTGAATGGAAGGCAGCAGCAGCCTCGGCGCCGACAGTTTGGTGTCGCGCGCCTCCCGCATGGTGACGAATTCGTCTTCCGAAACGCCTTCCTTGACGTGGACGTTGTTCTCGCGCTGCTCGCGTACCGTGGTCTCCCACGCGAAAGTGTCGCGGCCGGGAGCCTTGTAGTCGTGACACATGAACAGCCGAGCTTCCTGCGGGAGCGACAGCAGCCGCTTGATCGACCGGTAGAGCTTGTGAGCATCGCCGCCCGGGAAGTCGGCGCGTGCGGTGCCGTAATCAGGCATGAACAATGTGTCGCCGACGAACACGGCATCCTCGATCTTGTAAGAGATGTCCGCCGGCGTGTGCCCCGGCGTGTAGAGAACCTCGACGTCGAGTTCGCCGATCTTGAAGCGCTCGCCGTCGCGGAACAGATGATCGAAGTCGCTGCCGTCGGTCTTCAAGTCGGTGGCGTTGAAGATCGGCCGGAAGATGCGCTGCACGTCCTTGATGTGCTCGCCAATCCCGATCTTCGCGCCGGTCTTCGCCTTGATGAACGGTGCGCCCGAGAGGTGGTCGGCATGCGCGTGGGTCTCCAACACCCATTCGACAGTGTTGTCCGCCTCTTCGGCGGCCACCAGCATCGCCTCGACGGAGCGCGTATCCACCTCGCCGGAATTGTGATCGTAGTCGAACACGGGGTCGATGATAGCGGCCTTTTTCGTGGCCGGATCGGCGACGAGGTAGCTCACCGTGTTTGTCGGCTCGTCGAAGAACGATCGGATGATTGGCTGTGACATTCTGGAACTCCCTGATGCCATTGTTCGGTTGGTCTTGACGGATATATTAGCAATATCTAATTCAGCAATGACTGAAATAATGGGAACAGGGCGGTGGCCTCAGCAACGTTCGATCCGGAAACTTTCGAAAAGCAGGCGGTTGAGGTTGCCTCCATCCTGCGCGCTCTCGCCAATGAGCGTCGGCTGATGATCCTGTGCAGGCTCTTTGAATGCGGGGAGGACAGCGTGAGTTCCCTCGCCGAGGCCGTCGGCCTTTCGCAATCGGCGTTCTCGCAGCATCTCGCGAAGATGCGCGACGAGGGTCTCGTCACTTTCCGGCGGGAAAGCCAGACGCTCTGGTATCGCATCGCCGATCCGCGCATCGAGCAGCTCTATGCCACGCTGCACAAGCTGTTTTGCACGCCCGTCAAAGCCAAGAGCAGATAAGCCAAGAAGGAACTAGGAATGTCGCTACGGACTATCAACCCGATGGACGCCCGCCGTCTTCTCGACGAGGGCGCCACCCTCGTCGATATCCGCGAAGCAGACGAGCACGCGCGCGAGAAAATTCCGGGGGCGCGAAACCTACCATTGTCGAAACTCGACGAAGCCGATGTCGGGGGCATCACAAGCCGATCATCTTTCATTGCAAGAGCGGCGCCCGTACCCAAGCCAATGCGCCGCGGCTCGCCGCAAAACTCGATGCCGCTTGCGAGTCCTTCGTCGTTGATGGCGGGCTCGACGCTTGGCGCAAGGCTGGTGCCGGTCGTGACCGACCGACGGCTGCCGATCGAGCTTCAGCGGCAGGTGCAGATCGGGGCCGGAAGTCTCGTCTTCGCTGGCACGCTGCTCGGCCTTTTGGCCTCGCCTTGGTTCTTCGCCGTGCCGGCTTTGGTGGGTGCCGGACTGATGACGGCCGGGCTCACAGGCTTTTGCGGCATGGCCCGCATCCTCATGCGGGCGCCTTGGAACCGCGAAGTTTACGGCGCGCCGGCGCGAGCCGCATGAAGGAGGAGTTGTCGCCATGCTGTCCCTGACCCAAGGCGCGCTCGGTCTGGCCTCCGGCTCGCTGGTAGGCTTCTCGCTGGGCCTGGTAGGAGGCGGCGGTTCCATTCTGGCGGTTCCGCTGCTGATCTATCTGGTTGGGGTAGCGGATCCTCATGTCGCGATCGGGACGAGCGCGATCGCCGTCGCGGCAAACGCTGCCGCCAACCTGGCGAATCACGTCCGCGCCGGTAACGTGAAGTGGCGCTGCGCCTCGGTGTTCGCGCTTGCAGGCATAGCTGGCGCCTTTCTCGGCTCCACTCTCGGCAAGATCATCGATGGCCAGAAGCTGCTCGCACTTTTCGCCATCGTCATGTTGGTGGTGGGCGCGCTAATGATGAAAGGCCGCTCTGGCGAGGGCGAGCCGTCGGTGAGGCTCAATCGCGAAAATCTGCCGAAGCTTGTGGCCTTCGGCCTCGTCACGGGATCCTTATCCGGCTTCTTCGGGATCGGCGGTGGCTTTCTGATCGTGCCCGCCCTGATCGCAGCCACCGGCATGCCGATCTTGTACGCGGTGGGTTCCTCACTCCTGGCGGTCACCGCGTTCGGGCTGACAACTGCGGCGAACTACGCCTTGTCCGGCCTTGTGGATTGGTCTCTCGCCGGGTTGTTCATCGTCGGCGGCGTTCTCGGCGGGCTTCTCGGCGCCCGCTCCGCGACCTCCCTCGCTGGCCGCAAAGGCGCGTTGAACACCGTGTTTGCGGCGCTCATATTCGCAGTCGCAATCTACATGCTGGTCCGCAGCCTGGGTCTGTTGTGATGGACCTTGGCAGGCCGGCTGTTCCGAACGTGACCGGGCGCGAAAGCCATGAGAGGCGTGGCCGCCCCCTCAAGGAGGGGCCGGGCTCCTGAACGGTTGGCCTTCCAGCTGGTCGCTCGATGACGCGCCCGGCATGGAAATCTATCTGATTCCGAGATCCCGCGGATGAAGCTGCGATGCTCCACACCGCCCGCGAACGCGCGCGACGAAAGGGCTCTATCGTAGCATCCGCTGCACGACCCCATCGCGGTACAGCAGGATGTGCAATAGGGCTGCCGACACATGGATAACGATGAACGCCAGCAGGGTCCATTCCATGGCTTGGTGGAGGCCATCAATGGCTCGAGCGGCGGTCGCATCGACAGAACCCAGCATCGGCAGCGGTGTCAAGAACAAGAAGGAGACCGACCAGCCACGAAAAGAGGCGAACAGCCATCCCGTGAGCGTCGTCGCGAGCACCAGCGCGTAAAGCGACCAGTGCACCATTTCCGAGCTCAAGCGCTGCCAGGTGGACAGCGAGCTCTCTGGCGCGACAGGATGGGCAAGCCGCCATGCGAACCGCAGCAGCATTGCGGCCAGGATCAGGATCCCCAAGCTGGCGTGGAGGGTCATGCCGATGCCCGGCTGCTCGCCGCGGTGAATGTCCGGCATCAGCCATCCAATCGAATATTGCGCGAGCAGCAGTACGACGACGAGCCAGTGAAGAACTCTCGCGGTGGTGCCGTACTGCAATGGGGTTGTCATCCGCATGTCCTGCACAGGCTTGCTTTGGGTGCTGCTTCACCTGACGCCGGGCCGCGTTTTGCCAGGTGGGCTGAGGGTTTAGACCGCATCGCTGGCGAGGCGCCCTGCCGGATGTCGGCCGGCCCGCTGAGGGAAAATCAAGAGGCAGGCGACGATGAAGACGGCAATCACGGCCGAAGCGATAGGGCGGCTCAGGTGCAGACCGCCCTGGCTGACGGGCTTGTCGAAGAAGTCGCCCACGGTCGCGCCCAATGGTCGTGTCAGGATAAACGCAGCCCAGAACAGCAGAACACGTGAAACTGTGGTCCGATAATACAGCGCTGCGAGGACGGCAAGTCCTGCCGCAAAGACAATCGCCCCTCCTTCGTACCCAAGCCCGGTCGAATCGGCCGTCCAGTCGCCCAGAGCGGTGCCCAGGGTTTGCGAGAAGGTGATCGCCGCCCAATAGAATGCCTCGACCTTTGGCGTGTTCACGGTGTCGACGGAGATCGATCCCTGCGACCAGTACCACAAACCCAGGGTAAAGATGACGCAAGCAAATAGGATCGAGGAGCCGCCAGCATAGCCGATACCGAGCGAGCGATCGGCAAAATCAGCCATGGTCGTGCCGGCCGTGGTCGATGCGATGATGGTGGCCCAGTAAAGGAACGGGTGGAACCTCTTCGCTGCGGTCTGCAGCACAACCAAGACCGCAAGGATCGAGAGAAACAGCGCGGTGCTGGCGAGGTACCCCCAATGCAACGTCATGCTAACGGTATCGCCGCCGGTCTCGCCCAGCGTGGTGGCGGCGATCTTGATCACCCAGAACGAGAGAGTAACCGCCGGTACTTTTGTGGCAAAATCCTGCAGTTCGATTGAAGCAGACGGTGATGAGAAGTCCTGCCCTGCATGGCGACCGGCATTTCTCTCTTGCATGTGAGCACCTCCTGATTTGAACGACGCGACAACGCGCAGAGTGCAATCTGTTCTCCTTCCGCGAGGTTACGGGCTCTATACAATTTCGTATTCTGCGGACTGCAAGGCGGCGCGAGGGCAGACTTGCAAACCGCAAGTCGAATGCTATCGCCTCATCCGGAAGATCAGGACTGCGAGCGTCGCATACATTAAAACCGCCCCCTGCTCGCCAGAACTCGTCGAGCCGACATTACAAATCGGTATAGTTTTGGTGAAGGCCCCGTCAGGTGTCGACTGCTAGGCTCCTGTTCTCGTCGGATGGATCGCGCCGAGTTGGGGCAGTCATGGAGAAGCGGCAAGCGGACAGACGGCGCACCTTCAAGGGTGGCAAGATTGTTTTCAACCACGGGCGCTCAATCATCGACTGCACCATCAAGAACTTGTCGCAGGGTGGCGCTGCGCTGAATGTCGAAAACACCTGCGGAATTCCGGACGAGTTCATCCTTCTTGTCAACGCCGACAAAGCGCGAAAGGCCTGCCGGGCCGCCTGGAGAACGCAAACCCAGATTGGCGTTGCTTTCCTGGAGGCTTAGCACCACGCATGCGACAAGGTCTCGATATCGCGCTTACTCAGTGGCTCAACAGCTCGGCCGGACATCGTCCTATGCTCGATTGGTTCATGATCGGGGTGACGGATTTCACGATTCCGGTCATGGTTCTGGCGGTCGCGGTGCGGTGGTGGCAACGCGAGGACAGGGCAAACGAGAGGATGCTCGCGGTCGACGCCGGACTGACCTTTCTTTTCGGTCTCCTCATTAACCAGTTTATCCTGTTGTTTGTAAGTCGTCTCCGCCCCTACGAGCTAGGTATAACCCATCTCATCGTCGCACGCAGCTCCGACCCCTCCTTTCCTTCAGATCATGCCACGGCCGCGATGGCGATCGTCGCCGCGACACTGCTGCAGCATCGCCGGCTCCGCGCGCTGATCTTGGCGATTCCGGCGGCGCTGCTGATGGTCTCGCGCATCTACGTCGGAACGCACTACGTTTCGGACGTAGTCGGCGGCATGGGCACGGCGCTATTGGCGGCCATCGTGATGCGCGCGACGGTCGCCTTGCGTCAGCCGATCACCGAGGTGATCATCCGTTTTCCATAATGGATTTTAGGGTCCCGAGGCGGACCGCATATCGCGGCACCCTCGCGATATCCGGGCGATCATTACCAAAACGTATAGCGTCGGTCGATTTCAGGCAATGCTCTCCCGGTCATGGTTCGGCCTATCAGCGAAGCCTTCGCTTCGCGGCGGACGAAAGGAGACACCAATGCTCCGCACCAAACTTATGACCGCTATCCTGGCCGGTACCCTTGCCTCGGGCGCGATCGGCGGCTCAGTCGCGGCTTACGCCAAAAACCGCGATGCTCCGACCGACGAAGCGGCGGTCATGGCCAACGCCAAGGTCAGTATGGCAGAGGCCATGGCAACCGCAGAACAAGCGGTCGGCGGCAAGGCCGTCGGCTCGGGCATCGAGGATCAAGATGGTACGGTCTATCTCGAAGTGCAGGTCCTCAAGGGCGGCACCCGCCACGAGGTGCTGATCGACCCCCAATCGGGCAAGGTGGTGAAAACCGTCACTGCCCACAACGAGCAGAACGAGAACGGTCACGAAGGCGACGACGACTGATCTCGACGACTGGGGCCGCTACACGGCGGCCCCAGTTCCTTCCTCTCGCGCATCTTCCCGAATGTTTTTTGACCCTCGGCTTGCGCGTCGAACGCGCGGGAGCCGTACGCAATTGGCAGCAGTTCTCGAATAGGAGCCGATCCGATGCATGCAACCCAGCCGCCCCTAAGCGCCATCTACAATCGCGTACCGAAGGTAACAGTCGACTTCTGGTTGATCAAACTGATGGCTGTGACCGTCGGCGAGACGGCGGCAGACTTCCTCAACGCAAATCTGGGTCTCGGCCTCTCGAAGACATCCTTGCTGATGAGCGGGCTCTTGCTCGCCGTGCTGATGGTGCAGTTTGCGCAGAAGAGATATGTACCCTGGATCTACTGGGTGACCGTGGTTCTGGTCAGCATTGTCGGCACCCTGCTCACCGACAGCCTTGTCGATCACCTCGGCGTCAGCCAAGAGGCCGCCAGCATCGGCTTCGCCATCGCGCTCGCGGCAACCTTCGCCGTATGGTATCTGGCGGAAAGGACCCTTTCCATTCATACCATCTACACCACCCGGCGCGAACTGTTTTACTGGCTGGCCATCTTGTTGACGTTCGCCCTCGGCACGGCCGCCGGAGACCTCGCCGCTGAAGGCCTGAACCTGGGCTATCTGCAGGCCGGGCTGGTGTACGGCGCAGTCATCGCCGTTATTGCATTCGGCTATTTCGGGCTGAAGATGAACTCCATCCTCGCATTCTGGCTCGCTTATATTGTGACGCGCCCGATGGGCGCATCCTTCGGCGATCTCCTGTCGCAACCGATCGGAAATGGCGGCTTGGGACTTGGCACCGTGATCACGAGCGCGGTGTTCCTGACCGTTATTGCCGGCGTGATAGTCTATATGACGCTCAGCCACGAGGGCGAGGAGGCCGTTCCGGTCGAGCGGCGCGTTTGACGACGCGCCGGCATTGTAGGATCGTACCTGATCGCGAGGCGGCTGCTCATGCGATGGGAGATGCAGGCGATGCGTGTTCTTGTAATCGAGGACGACGCCGAGACGGGGTCCTATCTCAGGCGGGGCTTGCGGGAACAGGGTCACGTGGTGGACATCGCGACAAATGGTCGTGACGGGTTGTTCATGGCGACCAGCGAGGCCTACGATATCCTGATCGTCGACCGGATGCTTCCCCATCTCGACGGCCTCTCGGTGGTCAAGACGGCCCGTGCGACGGGACTCAAGACCCCAGTGCTCTTTCTGACAACGATGTCTGGCGTCGGTGATCGCGTCGAAGGCCTCGAGGCCGGCGCGGACGACTACCTCATCAAGCCGTTCGCGTTTGCCGAGCTGTCGGCTCGGATCAATGCCCTGGCCCGACGGCCGCCAATGGCCCAAGTCGAGACCGTGTTGAAAGTCGCGGACCTGGAGATGGACCTGATCAGCCGAGAAGTGCGCCGCGCCGGTCTGGACATCGACTTACAACCCCGCGAATTCCGTCTGTTGGAGTATTTGATGCGCAATGCCGGTCGGGTCGTAACGCGCACGATGCTCTTGGAGAGTGTCTGGGATTTCCATTTCGATCCGAAAACGAACATCGTAGAAACTCACATTAGCCGGCTGCGGTCAAAAATCGATCGCGGTTTCGACACTGAGCTGATCGAGACGGTTCGCGGTTCAGGATACATTCTCCGTGCCCGCCCCTAGACTTTTTAGAAGCACGGGGTTCCGCTTCGCTCTGCTTCACACGGTCGTCTTCGTACTGTCCGTCTCTGTCATCGCCTGGGTTGCCGAAATCACGGTGACGTCCGCTCTTGAGCATCAGGCGCGGGACCGCATGGACGCGGAGTCTTCGTCGCTGCTGGCCGAATATCGGCGCCACGGCATGGAGGGCTTGCGCTCTACGATCGAGGAGCGATCTTCGGCCGCCAAGCGGCGTCTGCATTATGCCATTGTCAATGCCGAAGGCCACGTCCTGATCGGTGAAAGCTATCTGGCTGAATTTGCCGCAACGTCGACCGCACGACCGAAGATCGTGCCTCGGTCCCATGGCGAAGACGCAACCGACCAGATCCTGGTGGAGTCGACTGCATTGGCAAACGGCTTGACGCTCGTCGTTGCCGACAATCTCGAAAGCGTCGAGGACGTCGAAGATGTGGTCCTGAATGGGTTTTTCATCGCGCTCGGCCTTGCACTCGTGCTCGGTCTGGCGGCTGGGATCCTCTTCACCCGCTCGCTGCTCAAGCGGGTTGACCACGTCAGCCGGACTGCGGAAGCAATCATTGCCGGCGACTTGTCTCAGCGCATCGCCCTGACGGGCTCGGGCGACGACTTCGATCGGCTTTCCGCGACCTTGAACACGATGCTCGATCGCATCGCGGATTTGCTTGAGAGCCTGCGACAGGTCTCCAGCGATATTGCCCACGATCTCCGGACACCGCTCACTCACCTGCGCCAGCGCCTCGAGTCCGCCAAAGCGCGGGCGTGCTCGCCAGTCGATTATCAACGTGCCATCGATCAGGCCATCGAGAACGCAGACCAGCTCCTCGAGACATTTTCGGCACTCTTGAGAATCGCGCAAATCGAGGCCGGGGCTCGACGCGCGTCGTTCCGTTTGGTCGATCTGGAGGAGGTCATGCGGACGGTTGCGGATGCTTACGAGCCGACAATCGAGGACGGCGGCCGAGCTTTGGAGTTGCAACTTGCCGACGAGCTTCCGATCAATGGCGACCGCGAGCTTCTGATCCAACTCTTTTCCAACCTGATGGAAAACGCGCTGCGGCATACACCGACGAAGACGCGCATCGTCTTGCGCGGATTTCACTCGCGCGGCACAGTCATCGCGGAGGTGAGCGACGACGGTCCCGGCATCCCGGAACCCGAGCGAGATCGCGTGTTCCGGCGATTTTACCGCCTGGAGCGGAGCCGCACCACGGCGGGAAACGGCCTTGGACTTAGTCTGGTTGCTGCCGTTACCGATCTCCATCAAGCCGTGATTGAACTGTCCGACAACAAACCAGGTCTCAAGATCACGCTGCGATTTCCGGATGCGAGCTCTGGAACGGGTGCCGGACGCGAGAACGGCTTGGCCGTATCTTGCGTCTCTCACAGTGAATAAGCGAGGTCGACGCGCCTGACGCGACCTTCGGCCAGATTGCGAAGGAGGCTGGCGAAAAGTCGCCGGTCGAGCCAGTACGGATTCTGTTTGCATCGATCGTTGGCGAGCGCACGAAAACGTCGAAGCTGGCGGTAATGGCCTCCACTCAGACATCCCGCCGTGTCGCAGAAAGGTAACGCCCTCGCAGTGAAGGTACTGCAGGTGCACTTCGCTGCGAAGGTAGGTCACGAAGGAGTGGGCCGCGCTGGGTTTCGATGGGCATTTGGCAAGGACAGCCTGACGTATGGAGCCGATGTGATGTGGATTCCACGGCGGATCGGCGGCGATCTGAGCGGCTACGGCGCTAGGCGGGGTGCGACGACCACAGCAATCGAGAGCAAGCGTGCGCCCATCCCTGGTCTCCTGCTTGACACCAGGCCTCTTTCTCCGCGCATCCTACAAGACGAGTTCGTGCACGCCCATCCACCCCGTGTAGAGCCCGACGAGGACGATCAAGGCTGCAGACACATAGGGGGCCCCGTGGGCGAAGCGGCTGAAGCCGCGCCAGTTCCGCTCGACGTGTCGCAGGCTGAGGGCCGCAAGGACGCCGGCCGATACCATGGTGATTGCCAGGCCGATGCCGAAGCATAGCACCAGGAGGAAGCCGAGAGTGAACTGCTTCAACTGGATGCAGAGCAGCAGAACGGTGATCGCGGCCGGACAGGGAATCAGCCCGCCGGTAAGACCGAAGAGAAGGATCTGCGCGGTCGTAGCCGTGCGGCCCGCGAAGCGCGTCCGGATGTCGGCCGCATGGGCGCGCGCGTGAGCGTCGTCCTCGTCGCCCAGATCGATGTGGTCGTGATCGTGTTCATCGAACAGAACCTCGGCGGTGTCGCCGGCGAGTGCGACGCGCGCCTTGAACGCGTGCGGCTCCGGAATTTCATCAAGGCTCTCTAAGTATCCGTACTTGGCGACGAACCCGAACGATTGCTCGGCGCCGTCCTCACGGATCGTCGTCACCCGGATGCCGCCGGCTGGCGGGAGCGCGCCGGTGTCGTTCCGCATTCGCCAGCGCGGCGGCGCGTCGTCTTCGTTGATCTGCAGCGAGAGCGACTGTCCGGCCAGCGAGACGGAGTGCGGCTCGTCGTGATGGTGGTGGTCGTGCTCCTCGTTCTGCTCGCTCCGGGTGCGCCAGACCATCCAGCCGGCTATGCCGATGATGATGACGGCCGACGCGAGTTGCAGGTAGGCCTCGCTGCGTTCGCCGGAGAGTTCTTGGCCGAAGTAGAGGCCCGCGAGCGCAATCGCCCAAACGATCGCCGTGTGGGAGATGGTCGCGGACAGACCAAGGAGCGCGGCCTGAAGCACGGTGCCCCTGACGGCGACGATGAACGCCGCCATAATGGTTTTGGAATGACCGGGCTCGAGACCATGCAGCGCGCCGAGGAGGATCGCGCTAGGCACGAACAGCCATGCGTTTGCGCTGCTCTGCTGGAGCAGTTGAGACAGGTCAGGCATCTCCGGCTCACTTCAAGTACGTTCGGACGACCTCGATCAGGTCAGCTGCGCCCTTGGCTTTTTCCGGATCCTTTTCGTGCGCGGGATCGACGACGTGATGGCGGATGTGATCCTCGAGCAGTTCCGTGGTCAGACCGCCGACGGCGCCCCGGACCGATGCGACGAGCATGAGTACGTCGGCGCAGCCCAGTTCCGCCTCCAGAGCCCGCTCGACCGCGTCAAGTTGTCCCTTAATGCGCCGGACGCGGGCAAGGAGCTTTGACTTGTGTGTGATGGTGTGCGACATGCACCATAAGATAGGGGGGTATCCTATGATAGTCAACTACGATACCGCAGTCAGTTTCTGCCCCTTCCAGATTAGGAATATCCCCTCCACGAGGATAGGATATAGGGATGACGAAGCAGCACGCCCATGAAAGCCACGTCCGGATCGTCAAGCGCCTGAAGCGCGCGGAGGGTCACCTTCGCCGCGTCATCGAGATGTTCGACGACGGGCGCTCCTGCCTGGACCTGGCCCAGCAGCTTCACGCAGTCGAGAAGGCGATCACAGAAGCGAAGCGGACGCTGATCCACGATCACGTCGACAACTGCCTCGACGTCGCGGCCAACGGCGGCTCCTCGAAGCCGACCAAGACCGTACTCGCCGAGTTCAAGGCGATCTCGCGCTATCTATGACCGGGAGTCGCCCGATGTCCTCTCGAAACTCCCTATGGGTTCTCGGTCTGGCCGCCATCGTCGCGGCGGGCGCGTTCGCGGCCTGGGAGCCGGGCGCGCCGGCGCTACGCAAGACGGTGGGCGTAGCCGCAGCCGGGCCGCCGCAGCCACCCCGCCCGCAGGCGGAGGAGCGCAAACCCATCATCCGGATGGACGAAGAGCGGATTGCCTTGGCCAAAATCGAACAGACCAAGGCCGGACCGGCCACGATTGCGACGAGGCTGTCCGTCCCGGCCGTCATCGCGCCGGACGCCGACCGGGTGGCCCACGTATCGGTGAAGCTGTCGGGAACGGTCGCCGAACTCCGCAAGAACATCGGCGACGAGATCGCGAAGGGCGAGGTTCTGGGCGCGTTGGAAAGCCGGGAGGTCGCCGACGCCAAGAGCGAGTTCATGGCGGCCCGCCTGTCCAACGATCTGCAGCAGGATCTGACAGCCCGCGACAAGTCCCTTTGGGAAGGCCGGGCGGTGCCAGAGCAGCAGTACATCAAATCGCGCAACGCTGCCGCGCAGACGGCGATGCGCCTCGACATCGCACGGCAAAAGCTGCTTGCGCTCGGTATCGAGGAAAGCGAGATCGCCTCGATCTCTCACGCGCCCGAGGGGGCGCTGCGGCTGCAGAACATCCGGGCGCCGATTTCCGGGCAAGTGGTCGAACGCAAGGTGGAGCGCGGAGCCGCCGTCGGAAGAGACAGCCTCGAGACCGAGCTCTTTGTCATCATCGACCTCAGCAGGGTCTGGGTCGAGATGACGGTCAACTCGTCCGACCTCCCCGCGGTCCGAGAAGGGCAGGAGGTTGCGGTCTCCGTCCGAGGTGGAAGCAGCGTAGGGACGGGCAAAGTCATCTTCGTCAGCCCGTTGCTGGACAAGGAAACGCGGGCCTCGCGCGTCGTCGCCACCCTGGACAATCCGGATCGGCTCTGGCGTCCCGGATCCTTCGTGACGGCGGCGATCGCCGTGGAATCGCGCCAGGTCCCTGTGGTGGTGCCGGCGACCGCCGTGCAGACCGTGGATGGACGGAAGGTCGTGTTCGTGCGGATGTCGGAGGGATTCGAGAAGCGGGACGTCGTGCTCGGCGGCCGCGACGATGGGATGGTCGAAGTGACGTCCGGACTCGCCGCCGGCGAAACAATCGCGTCATCGAATACCTTTCCACTGAAGGCCGAGCTCTCCAAGCCTGGCGACGAGGACTGAGATGATCGCGCGTATCGTCGAATTCTCCGTCCGGCGCCGCTGGCTGGTTCTGCTGGTAGTGCTGGTCGCTGCGGCGACCGGCCTCTGGTCGCTGACAAAGCTGCCGATCGACGCCGTGCCGGACGTGACCAACGTCCAGGTGCAGGTGAACGCGGTGGCGCCGGCGCTGACGCCGGTCGAGATCGAGAAGCAGGTCACGGTCGCGCTGGAGACGGCGCTGGCCGGCATTCCTGGCCTGGAGTCGACGCGATCGTTCTCCCGGAACGGCTTTGCTCAGGTAACCGTCGTCTTCGTGGACGGCACGAACATCTACTTCGCGCGGCAGCTCGTCGCCGAGCGCATCAACGACGCCAAATCCTCGTTGCCCCCGGGGGTGGAAGTGAAGATGGGGCCGGTCTCGACCGGCCTCGGCGAGATCTATTGGTGGGCGGTCGAATACGAAAAGCCTGGCGCCACGGCGCCCGTGCGTGATGGCAAGCCGGGCTGGCAGAGCGATGGCAGCTATCTCACGCCGGAAGGCGAGAGATTGACTGACGACTTTCGACGGACGGTCTACTTGCGGACCGTGCAGGACTGGATCGTCCGGCCGCAGATGAAGACGGTACCGGGCGTGGCCGGCGCCGACGCGATTGGCGGATTCGTGAAGCAGTATCAGGTGCAGCCGGATCCAGCGAAGCTGATCGCGTACGGCCTTTCATTCAAGCAAGTCATCGATGCAATCGAAGCCAACAATGCCAGCAGAGGCGCCAACTACATCGAGCAGAACGGTGAAGGGTACGTGGTCCGCGCCGCCGGGCGCGTCGCGAACGTCGAGGACATCAGACAGATCGTGGCCTCGACCCGCAATGGGGTGCCGGTGCGGATCAAAGACGTCGCCGACGTCACCATCGGGAAGGAGCTGAGAACCGGAAGCGCCAGCGTCAACGGACGCGAGGTGGTCCTCGGAACAGCGCTGATGCTGATCGGCGGGAACAGCCGCACCGTTGCTGCCGCGGCGGACTCCAAGATTAAGGATATCAGTCGGGCGCTGCCGCCGGGCATACACGCCCGGACAGTGCTCAATCGCACTCAGCTCGTCGACGCCACGATCCTCACGGTCGCGACTAACCTGGCGGAAGGAGCGCTGCTGGTGATCGCCGTGCTGCTCCTGATGCTCGGCAATTTCCGGGCGGCCCTTATCACTGCGTGCGTCATTCCCATCACCATGTTGCTGACCGCGACGGGCATGCTGCGGGGGCACATCAGCGCGAACCTGATGAGCCTTGGCGCGCTCGACTTCGGTCTGATCGTTGACGGCGCGGTGATCATCTGCGAGAACAGCCTCAGGCACCTCGCCGAGCGGCAGGTCGCCCTGGGACGGACTCTGACGCGCGACGAACGGCTCAGGACGATCTCCGATTCCGCGGTCGAGATGATCCGGCCGACCGTCTACGGCCAGCTCATCATCATCCTCGTCTACGTCCCGCTGCTCGCCTTCACCGGCGTGGAGGGCAAGACGTTCGAACCGATGGCCCTGACGGTGATGATCGCACTGGCGATGGCCTTCGTGGTCTCCCTGACCTTCGTCCCGGCGGCGACGGCGATCACCCTGACAAAGTCCGTAAGGGAGACCGAGAACTTCCTCGTCCGCCGACTGAAGGAGGCTTATGAGCCGATCCTGTCGCGAAGCATCGCAAGTCCGGGCGTGGTCGTCGCGTCGGCGGCTGTGCTCTGCGCCGCCTCGCTCGCCTTGTTCTCACGTCTGGGACAGGAATTCACGCCGACGCTCGACGAAAAGAACATCGTCATGGAGGTGAAGCGCGTGCCGAGCACGGCCTTGGCCCAGTCGCAGGCCATGCAGCTCGAGATCGAAAAGGTGATCAGCAAGTTCCCGCAGGTCGCCTTCGTGTTCTCCCGCACCGGCACGCCGGATCTGGCGGCCGATCCGATGCCGCCGAGCGCGTCCGACACCTACATCATCGTCAAGCCGCAAAGGGAATGGCCCGACCCCTCGATGACGAAGGACGATCTCATCCAGGCCATCGAGGTGGAGGCGACCAAGCTTCCCGGCAACAAGGTCGGCTTCTCGCAACCGATCGAGATGCGCTTTAACGAATTGATCGCGGGGGTCCGTGAGGATCTCGGCGTCAAGGTGTTCGGCGACGACTTCGCGGACATGCAGCGTACGGCAGCCCGCATTGCGGACGTCCTGCGGAAGATCGATGGCGCCGAAAACGTGAAGGTCGAGCAGACCACCGGACTGCCGTTCCTTGACATCAAGATCGACAAGGCCGAAATCGCAAGGCGCGGCCTCAATCTCGCAGACGTCCAAGACCTGGTCGAGACTGCTATCGGCGGGCGCGCAGCGGGGCTAGTGTTCGAGGGGGATCGGCGCTTCCAGATCGTGGTTCGGCTGAACGACGCGCTGCGCGGCGACATTTCCGCGCTTGAGAACCTCCCGGTGCCGTTGCCGCATTCGAATCCGATCGCACCGGCGGCGACCGTACCCCTGCGTGCGGTCGCGTCGTTCGAGCAGACCGAAGGGGCCAACCAGATCAGCCGAGAGAACGGCAAACGGCGCGTCGTCGCCACCGCAGAGGTCCGCGGGCGGGATATCGGATCGCTAGTCACCGAAGCGCAGGAAAAGGTCGCGGAAGGGGTGAAGCTGTCCCCAGGAAGCTACTTGGCCTGGGGCGGACAGTTCGAGAACTTCTCGGTCGCGCGCCAGCGGCTCGCCATCGTCGTCCCCGGATGCTTCGCGATGATCTTCCTGCTGCTCTTTGGGGCGCTCGGGTCGGCACGCGATGCGCTACTGGTTTTCAGCGCCGTGCCGCTCGCCCTGACCGGCGGAATTGCCGCTTTGTGGCTGCGCGGCATGCCGTTCTCCATATCGGCAGCTGTCGGCTTCATCGCATTGTCCGGTGTAGCCGTGCTCAACGGTCTGGTGATGTTGACCCAGATCCGGTCGCTGATCGAGCGAGGGGTGGCGCCTGTCCGGGCGATCCGCGACGGAGCCCTGACACGCTTTCGCCCCGTCGTCATGACAGCTCTCGTGGCCTCGCTCGGCTTCGTGCCGATGGCGCTGGCAACAGGGACGGGCGCGGAAGTGCAGAAGCCGCTTGCCACGGTCGTCATCGGCGGATTGCTGACGGCGACAGTACTCACGCTCGTGGTACTACCAGCACTCTACGCAAGGTTCACGAGGCGACAGCAGATCAGTTCTGTTCTTGAACGAAGTGGAATGCCTCGGGCGGCTGAATGATCGGACAGGCCAATTTCTTCGGCCTTGGTCCCACATCGGAGGGCATCTTAGTGGCCTCCGCGGCCGCACTCAGTTCGGTAGTCACGCGCACACCCTCTAGGGCCCTTCGTGGGCAGGCGACTAGTGAATTCTGCCGCGCCCGACTTCCCCGCAAGCGCTCGTGTACGCCGGCATCGGCTGCAGATCCGGGAATGCTCATGCATTTTGGGCGTGCCCTGCCCTTCGTCGGCCATGAGCCGGCACGTCGCGGCACATATGTCGAGCATCCTGCAGATCATCTCCTCGTCGGAGGCCGTCTGGAGGGTCGCAGATGTCGGCACAGCCCAAGCGCACTCGGCTAGATGTGGGTCATTGAAAGCCTCCCGTCATACCGGCTGTTGTCCACGTCGATGGTGCTGATAGAGCCTGCGACGCTCAATCCTTTGCCAGCTTTGAGCAGGTTCTTTGTCGTCGCAAGACTTGCCTGTGCCACTTTCACTCTGGCGAGGGCCGGCAGGAGTGGTCCTTGCCCTAAATCGTCGATCTTGAAGCGCGGTTCGCCGGCCGCCACCAATGTCGGAAACCGACACTCCGATGGGCGATATTTCCTGTGCCTGCCTCGACGATCCCCGCGCCGGCGAAATAGGACTCAAAGGATACCTTTGGCGGTGAGACAGCAGCTAGGGCGATGCGCGGCGATTGATTGCCCTGAATCACTGAGGCGCCTGGCAACGGCAAGGCCGGCGACTGCATGAATTGTCCGGGGCTATGGGCCGATCGCTGCATGATGCTTTTGCAAATGGCGGTACTCGTGCCATGTCAACCAAATCACGACTACATCCAATAGCGTGATCAGCAAGAGCCAGACCGAATGGGTATGGCTAAATCTGTAGAGCTGATAGAGAATGAAGGACACAAATACGACAATTGCCGCTGGGTAATACCACAGCTTTTGGCGCAGCAGTCCGGCAATGAGTAAGGCTTTGGTTATTCCGTGGCTGAGCAGACATATCGACGCGAAATTTTGGGTGTCCAGCGAGAAGCTGTGTGCCGTCTGGAGCAGATTGCGCACGACGACGTCGCCAGGATCTTCGGTCAGCTCTTCGCGGTTATTGCAAGGATGGCGCTCAAAAGGAACTGCTGGCTGACGAAATGCGCGGTGATGCCAGCGAATATCTCCAGTAGAGCGAAGACGCCCTTGATCGTGAGGCTAATCCGAAATGCGAGACGAAGGTTCTTTTCCTGAAATGGAATGCTCATGAACCGGTAAGCCCAATTGCATCGATCTACTTACCTCGAAGGCGATTGCTCACTCAGCATTGAAATTCGTTCGTCTCCGTGAGCGATGGTGTCGCGCCGCCAACATAATATTTGTGAGCAGTATCGCAATGCATCCGACGAACAGGATTGGGGCGTTCCAGCCGCCGAATGTTATCCAATGCGGAAGAACGGACCCGGCGCCCACACACCAGATCACAAGCGTACCAGCGAGGCTGCCATCATCGACGAACAACCGCCAAAGCTGGCGCAGCACGCCAGAAAGAGAACTCATTTGTTGGCTCCGGATGGCACGGTCGCCCGCCGAGCGAGTTGCGCCCCGACCAGCGATGTCGTGAGGAGCAACGCGAACATCGGGATCAGCGCAAGATCGCGACCCGGCCATTCAAAGCCGAGTCCTTCGCCGACCCAGAAAATTCCGAACCCGGAGATCAAAATGCCAACGGCAAATTTGAGGGCGTTCTCCGGGACACGAGATAGCGGCCGATGCAAGACGATACCGAGAGCGATGACCAGAACGCCCGCAGCGGCGGCTCCAACGCTCGCCGGTATCAGCGCATTGCCGGGAGCACCGACTGCAAGGACGATGAAGACCACTTCGGTGCCTTCGAGCACGACGGCCTTGAAAGTCGTCCCGACCGCAATCGGGTCGAGCATGATGGTGGCCATCGGCCCGGCGGAGCGGAGTTGGATGACTTCCGAGGAGAAAGCGGCGATTTCGTCGTGGAGCGGGATAATGCCTGCCGCTCTGAGGATTGCCTTGCGCAGCCACCGCATCCCGAATAGCAGCAACAAGAATCCGATTACCAACTGAAGAAGCTCGATTCGTATCTGTCCCAGTAATGGCCCGAGCAGGGCAATCATCGCGGCGAGAAGCACGGTGCCGGCTGCCGTGCCAACAAGTGCAGGGCGCCATCCGCGCACAATTCCGACCGCCAGCACGATGGTCAGCGCTTCCACGAATTCGACAAGCGAGGCGAGGAATGCCGCCAAGAAAGAGGGAGCCGAATGGGTCCAGGTATGTAAGGTGGCGGCGACGGGCATGGAACGTTACGCGTGATTGTGAGCTCGGCCTCTGCCGCGCCCGACCAGCCTGCTCAGCCTACGATGCTTGGCTCTCAACATATACACGCCAGCTCCAGCGCAAGTCCCGACGCGGCAGTTCGAATCAGATTACGGATTCGTATAGTTTCGGTAAAATCTTGGAGAGCTTGGGGCCCGTATGCTCGGCCATGGCGAATCACCGGTAGCCGGCTGAACACCAATGAACAAGGGAAGCGCGCGGCTTGCCTTGGTTTGGTCGAGCCCGCCGAATTTACATCCGGGCCAAGGCGGCTCCCGGGGGTGCCTATCGGCTTGGCTCGTCGCCGACGATCATCGCCTTTTACGTCACAACCCAGCCCGCGATCGCGCCTGTTTTCATGCGAGTCGGGCTCTCCCGGATGACAAGTCGAGGGATTCCAGTTGCCACCCAAAAAAATTTCATGACTGAATCAGACGCCATCATCACCTCAAATCTCTGGCGGGCTTGCCGTCGTACCGCGAATATCGCAGCCCTCACCACCCTGCTCATCGTGACGTCTATCGCGTCCTATTGCGGTATCATCCAGCTGTTGGGCAACGTTCATGTCGTAGAAGACGGACAACTTTACCGCTCGGCGCAACTTAACAAGAACCAGTTTGAGCGGGTAATCAACGAGTACTCGATAAGGTCGATCTTAAACCTACGAGGGGATAATTCTGGTACATCCTGGTACGACGACGAAATCGCTATCTCGCGAAGCATGAGCGTAACGCACTTTGATTACGGCATTGGAGCGCGCCGTCTTGTCACATCACAGCAGATCCGTGCAATTCTCAAAATCGTTCGCGACGCCCCCAAGCCACTCCTCATTCACTGCCAAGGCGGCGCTGACCGATCGGGTCTGGTGGCGGCTCTTTACGTCGCCGAAGTGGAAGGCAAATCGGCCGATGAAGCTGCTCAACAGCTTTCGCTGGTCTACGGGCATTTTCCCTATCTCCTGAGCAAGACAAATGCGATGGACAAGAGCTTTTGGGAGTATGTTGAAGCGCATCGCTCATCCCGGTAGTCGCGCCAGCTTACGGAAGCGGCAGGACCGGCCCGTTGAAACTGACGGGCCGTGGTCAGCTTGCTATCGCTCTTTGCGGTCTTGTTGCGTTCGTCGACCGGGGTTGTTCGTGTCGCCGTTTCTGCATTTGTCATCGCATTCTCTGAGGGTCGAGCCCCAGCATGAGCCGCGTCCCATTCTCATTCCCTCATCGCTACCCCGATCATCTTCGGCGCTGCTGTACTCGAAGTCCGAAAGATGGGACATCAAAACGCGGGCGGCATCACCGGACTGGTAATCGCGTCGGAAGCACTCGCCGGCGCGATTGCCTCACTTTCGGACTGGGTATTGATGCGGTTTTCGTGTCACACGGTTCCCAGGCGCTAAATCCTTTTGCCTATTACTGCTGGGCCTTCGGACTCACAGCGCTGACCCTTTTGGCATTCGCAGCGTGATCGCTCTGTCCACTAACGGGCAGGTTACTTCGCCTTGACCAAGGAAGAGGCTCGATTCTGATTGTGACTAGAAGAAAATTTGATCCTGACCTTCTCTCCAACTTTCACAGATTCAGTCTCGATGCCTTCGGGCAACGAATAGGTCGTCCCGTCACTCAATGTGACGGAATCCGATCTCGTATTCACGCTGCGGACAGTTCCAGTAGTTTCGGCCGCTTGGGCATTCGTCGCCGCGACGGCTGCGATTGCCGTTGCCAAGAGAAATTTACGCATAGCGCGTCACTCCGTTGCGTCGCCCCCGATCAACACACGAACCAGAATAAGACAGATTTGTGCTCGTTCACACGACCGAACCTCACCCGGGTAGCGATCTGAGATTACAAATTCGTATAGTCCCGGCGAAATCCCGGAGAGCTCGCGTTCTCTATGCTCGATCATGGCTTACCAACCGATGGTCGGCGGGAGATATCAATGAAGAAGGTAGCTGCGTGGCTCGCGATAGGCTTGGTTTCGAGTCCCATCGGAGTTGCACCCATGCCGGGATTGGCGCAGGGAGCGACGCCCCTACCGGCACTCGAGAACCCGATTAAGTCGGAGAAGAACCCACCAGGCGACATTCCTGACAATCAAGTCTTCATCGACTATCAGTCGCCGCTTGGGTTCACGATCAAGGTTCCGGAAGGGTGGGCGCGGCGTGAAGCATCCGATAGCGTTGTTTTCAGCGACAAATACAACACCATTGAACTCACCGTCGCACAGCGCGCCGGATCGATCGATTTGAACAATGTGAAGCAGAAGGAGGTCGCCGACCTGGAGCGATCCGGCAAGGCGGTTCGTGTCTCAAGAGTCAAGCCGACCTCACTGCCATCGAGCAGCGCGATCGTCGTTTCCTACGGGTCGAATTCCGAGCCAAACGCGGTGACCAACAAGGCGGTCCGCCTTGAGAACGAGCGCTACTTCTTGTGGAAGGACGGCAAGCTAGTCACCTTGACGCTGTCGGCTCCTTTCGGAGCGGACAATGCCGATCAGTGGCTGCTCATGGCCAAGAGCTTCAGGTGGCGCTAGATGACTGTTCTCGAAGCCATCGACCTCTACCGCTTCTTCCATACCCGCGAGTCCGAGACCCTCGCTCTGCGCGGTGTCAGCCTGTGGGTTGATGCCGGCGAGATGGTGGCGCTGATGGGGCCGTCGGGCAGCGGCAAATCTACCCTGCTCGCTTGCCTCGCGGGCCTCGATGAACCTGACGGCGGTCACGTCGAGCTGCTCGGTGAGCGTCTGACACGGCTTCCCGAAGCGGAGCGAGCGAAGCGACGAGCCGCAAGTGTTGGCGTGTTGATGCAGTCGGGTAACCTGTTCCCAACCCTGTCCGTTGGCGACAACGTCAAATTGCCGATGCTGCTGGCACGCAGGAAAGATCCTGCGTGGGCAGAAAAGCTGTTGCGGAGTGTCGGCATCGCGGAGCGACGGGGGGCGCGTCCCGGGCAATTGTCGGGGGGCGAATTGGCGCGAGCGGGCCTTGCCGTTGCCCTGGCGGCCCGCCCGCGTGTGCTCCTGGCGGACGAACCGACGGGAGAGGTCGATGCCGCCACCGAAGGATTCATTCTCGATTTTCTGAACGAACAACGGCAGGCGGGAACAGGCATTCTGGTCGCAACGCACAGCCGACCGCTCGCCGACCGAGCCGATCGAATTGTCCAACTTCGGGATGGGAGGGTCGTCGATGCCTGACCTTCTCATCGAAGGGGCCGCCGTGACGCGTCGCTTCCAGCAGGGAGATATGGATGTCTATGCCCTGCGGCCGGCATCTTTCCAGGTCCGTTCGGGCGACCGCATTGCGCTGCTGGGTCCCTCGGGAAGCGGAAAATCAACCCTCCTTCACCTCATGGCGGACCTCGATCGCCCAAGCACCGGCCAACTGACGTGGCCGGCCCTCGGCCCAAGTGGTGCACTGCGCCCCAAGCATATCGGCATGGTTTTCCAGGCACCGAGTCTCATCCCAACCCTGAGTGCGGTTGAGAATGTCGAGGTCCCCTTGCGTCTGGTCGGAGGCGTATCAAGACCAAGGGAGGTAGCCATGCAGATGCTGGAGCTGCTTGGCCTTACAGCGGTCGCCGACAAGCTGCCCGACGAATTGTCGGGTGGCCAAGCGCAGCGCGTGGCCCTTGCGAGGGCGGTCGTCCTCAAACCTCGGCTCGTCCTGGCCGACGAGCCGACCGGCCAATTGGATCAGCCGACCGCACGCCAAACCATCGAGACCTTGCTCAATTCAATCGATGGGAGCGATGCCGCATTAGTCATCGCAACCCACGATCCCATGGTTGCGGAACGGATGAAAGTCACCTGGCTCATGGACCACGGGACCCTTCGGGCACCGCAAATAGGGTGTGCAAATGATCAAGCTGTGGCTTAAGGGGCTTGTCGCCGCGCGATCGGGCCGTCTTGTGGCAGCGGTTGCGGGAGTGGCGCTGACCGTGGGGCTGCTGGGCGCGCTGGGGGCGTTCATCGTCGCCTCCTCGGAGAGCATGGCGCGGCGTGCGGTGGCCGGCGTGCCCGTCGATTGGCAGGTCCTGATCGCTCCGGGAGCCGACGTCGCAGCCGTCACCAAGGCGGTCGGCGAGGCTGCGACCACAACGGCGCTCGCACCTGTCGGCTATGCCGACAGCGCCGGCTTCGCGGCCACGACCGGCGATACCTCGCAAATGACGGGACCGGGCAAGGTGCTCGGTCTTGAGGCGGGCTATCGCAATCATTTTCCAGATCAAATTCGTTCCATTCTCGGCTCAGCGGACGGCGTGCTGATCGCCTCACAAACCGCCGCCAATCTTCACGTCGCTCCTGGCGATACCGTCACGATCGACCGGATCGGTGCGGCGCCGGTCGACGTCAAGATCGCCGGCGTCGTCGCACTACCGAACGCCGACTCGATGTTCCAGGCGATCGGCCTTCCCAAGGGCATTGCTCCTCAGGCGCCGCCGGATAACGTCCTGCTCATGCCCATGGCCGAGTGGCAGGCCATCTTTGATCCACAAAAGGCGGCTCGGCCGGACACGGTGAAGACCGAAATTCATGTTCAGCTCGCACGCAATGCTTTGCCACCCGACCCGAGCGCGGCGTTCATCCAGGCACAGCGGCTGGCCAATAATCTTGAAGCCAGAGTCGCCGGCAGCGCGGTCATCGCCAACAATCTTGCCGCACGGCTCGACGGCGTGCGTGCTGACGCGCTCTATGCCCGGGTGCTGTTTCTCTTTCTCGGAGTTCCCGGCATCGTCCTTGCTCTCCTGGTTACGCTTGCGGTCGCGGCGTCCGGCTCGGATCGCCGCCGCCGCGAGCAGGCATTGCTCCGGATACGTGGGGCATCCTTGTTGCAGGTCTTGGGCTTAGCCGGGACCGAAGCCGCAGCGATCGGACTGCTGGCGATCGTGCTAGGTCTTGCTCTTGCCGGCACAACGGCAATTGCCTGGTGGCATCTCGCAGACCTTCGTCTCGCAATCCCGTGGTTCGCGTTGGCCGCTGGCGTTGGCTTTGTTCTCGCCATGGCAGCCTTTCTGGTGCCCGCTTGGCGCGACGCGAAGCTCTTGACGGTATCGGCGGCGCGCGTCGACGCTAATCAACAGTTCCCGCTCTGGCAGCGACTTTATCTGGACCTTGCCTTCATCATGCTGGGTGCCATCGCCTTCTGGAGCACGGCGAAGAGCGGCTATGAGATCGTCTTGGCGCCTGAAGGTGTTGCGCAGACCTCGGTGCACTACGAGGCGTTTCTCGCGCCACTGTGCTTGTGGCTCGGCCTCGGTCTCTTGTCGGTACGATTATACAGGCTGATGCTTGGACCCGGCCGGCGTGCTGTTGCAGTTGCGATAGCGTCAATGTCGTACGACCTCTCTCCGCTGGTCGCTGCCTCGTTATCCCGCCAGCGCCTGCGCATTGCGCGCGGAAGCGCACTGGTCGCGCTTGCATTCGCGTTCGCCACGGCCACCGCGATTTTCAACACCACCTATAACGCCCAATCGCGCGTCGATGCGGAACTGACCAATGGCGCCGACGTCACGGTTACCGGAACGTCGACACATCCGGCCGGCACCTTGCTGAAGGAACTGCAAGCCATTCCCCGAGTCGTCACGGCCGAGCCGATGATGCACCGCTTTGCCTATGTCGGCTCCGACCTGCAGGACCTATTCGGAATCAACCCCGCCCATATCGGGAAGGCGACCACGATTTCGAACGCATATTTTGCGGGCGGAAACGCCGCCGAGACTCTCGCCCTTTTGGCCGGGACGCCCGATGGCGTCCTCGTCTCGCAGGAGACCGTCAACGATTTCCAACTGCAGCCCGGAGATCGATTGAACCTGAGGCTGCAAAGTGCCGCCGATCATCAATATCACGTCATGCCATTCCGGTTTATCGGCGTAGCCCGGGAGTTTCCGACGGCCCCGAAGGACTCGTTTCTCGTGGCCAACGCGAACTACATCGCAGAGAAGACCGGATCAGATGTTGCCGAAGTGGTCCTAATCCGGACCTCAGCGAATGCCGAGAGTGTTGCGGCGGCAGCGCGCCAGACCGCTGCGTCACTGCCGGGCATGAAGGTCACAACCCTCCGAGAGACCCAGGCCCTCATCAGTTCGAGCCTGACGGCAATCAATCTTCAGGGCCTCACCACCCTCGAGCTCGGATTTTCTGTCTTGATGATCGTGGGCGTCACGGGGCTGATCATGGCGCTGGGTCTCGCTGAGCGGCGACGTAATTTTACGATTCTCTCGGCGCTGGGTGCGCGGCCGGGTCAGCTTGGCGTCTTTCTATGGAGCGAAGGGCTCTTGGTCGTCATCGGAGGCGCGATATTAGGCATCGTGGCCGGTTTTGGCCTTGCCGAGGCGCTGGTCACGATCCTGACCGGCGTATTCGATCCGGCTCCGGAAGCTCTTTCCATTCCCTGGCTTTACTTGGCGCTCGCTGTTGCGATGGCACTCGCCTGCGGTGCCGCCGCCATAGGCGGCGCGCAGGCACTCTCCAGGAAGCCCGACCTTGAAGCCCTGCGTGGCGGCTGAGGCTGAGGTCAGGCTTGAAGGAGCATCAGCGCCCATCGACCTCACCTTCTCAGAGCTGACCGTTCGGACGCTTTTCCGGCACGTTGGCGCAGCCATTTCTCTTCTGGCTAGATGGAATTGCGTCGGTATCCGCGATTCCGCTGGATCCTTCGTCGGCCGCCTTGCATAGCTTGATAGGCGGCCTGAGGATTTGACTTTAAGTCTAGCTTTAAGGTTACGTAGCGAACGCAGGTCATGTGTCGGGCACCGAGCGCTGGCGGCGTGGAGTTACGACTGGTAAGAGGGTTTGCTGCGTCGCGTCGGCACGGAGCGGCTCACAGCCTGCGGTTCACTGAGCCCGCCGGGGTCGATTGGGCGGAGATTCGCGTGCCAGCTCTCGTTCGCGTCGAGATCACACTGGCGGCTCCGATCTCGGGCGACGCGCCACATCGGCGTTTCCCGCCCGCGCAGCATGCAAGGGCTGGAATCATCGAACTCGAGTTGGGCGGCGACTGTCCTGCGCGTTGACAGGGGCGTCGACAAAAGAATGCGCTGTACTGACCGCGCGCCCAGACATCAAAGCCATATGCAATGGAGGAATGGGATTTTCACCAAGGCGGCCCAGCTGCAGGACCACCGCTCCGGCCGAAGAGAGATCCAGACACACCAAATCTGCCATGTCTTTGCTCGCTGGACCATAACGAGCATGGCACGTGCTACAAGGTAGCGGCTGAAGCCGTCCTTCCTCTCCTGTAGCGGTCCTGTAGTAATTGTTCGCATTCCGCAAACCGCGTTGGCTAGGAATCCAGAAAAGTTCTGCAGGTGCAACAGCTCGAAATCAACGGGAGGTGCCTCCGATGAGCGTGAGCGAAGTGTTGCGGCGCCGCGTCGAGTGGTGCGCTACTCTTGCCGCTTCCCTCCCGCCACGCACAGTGCGAACAGCGCTGGACAATCTCGTGCTGAAGCTCCGAAATCTTGGCTCGATGTGGGAACGCTTCCATACTTCAGAATGGCTTATGGCTCAGCCCGAGCCTCTCCTTTCGGCAACTTGCCGCCCGAAGGCAGACCCTTGTCGACCTCCTTCGACCAAGCCCGATAGTACGCGACCATGGTCATGATCCAAAGACCTGCGGCACCGACCAGGAGCTGGGCCGCTACTCCCACTGACGCGAACTCCAGCACGAAGTGCGCGATGAAGGACAGGAACAGGCCAACGCAAAATACAGGCAGCGACTGCTGACCGCATCTAATCATCGGCCTGAAGATCGGCCATTTCAGCCCTGGCCAATCGACCGGAATGAGCGAGACGACGATGAACATCAGGCTCACCAAATGGATCACCCGGTAAGGCGCCAGATTCGTCTTGTCGTTCGGAATGAATGTCTCTGCGATCGCGTCGAGAACGGTCTGCCGCAATTCGGGAATCCGCTCAGCCAGCGTGATGGCGACAGCAAACAGGACGAAGCAGATACTCAGGACGTAAAGGCTGCGAAATTGCAGAAGCCCTCGATTCGCCGCAGCTCCCCCGAGTGCCAGCCAAGCTCCGAAAACAAAGAGCAACTGCCAGGTAAGCGGATTGAAGTACCAAACGCCCGCAGGATAGGAGGCAAAATTCCAGCCGTAATGGCGAGCTGCCAGATACAGGCCGATAGATCCGATCATCACCGCATTGTGCCATCGCAACATGAACCAAAGGCTTGAACTTGAGCATGAGACCTTGCAAGAGAGTCTCGACGGGGACGTTCATCAGGGACGTGACGTTGAATTGATCCATCAGATGCGGATCGTCGAACTTATGCGAAAGATAGTGAACCGAAGTGAGGTAAAAAATGAAGATCAGCAAATGGGCAACGTAGAGCTGCCAGACCCGGCGCAACACCCTCGTAGCACCGATGAAGAAGCCCCGTTCCATCATCATCTTGCCGAAAACAAGCGTCGCCGTGTAGCCGGAAATCAGCACGAAGAGATCGGCTCCATCGCTAAAGCCGTAGTTCCGCGTTGTGAACCATGCGAGTACGCTGTCCGGAATGTGCCCTAGGAAGATCAGCCAATTTGCCAGGCCTCGAAATAGGTCCAGGCGGGCGTCGCGCTGGGACTTGGGCAGCACGGATCGGACGGCGATTACATCTCGAATCCGGCGCCATACAGGCCTTATGGCCCAACCGGCCGTACCGGCAAAGGTCTCATCAACCAACGTCTCTTTCTCCATTTCTTAATGATGAGTAGAAATGCCGCTAAGCGCACTCGATCGCATCCTCAAGGGTCGCCGATCTGCGCCCGGCGGCCCAGAACCGCTCGATCGACCTGGGTTTCGCGCGGATCGAGACGAACCGGGTGCGTGGCGAACCCGTCGCCTTTGCGATACTTCTCGAAACCTGATCGATAACGCACTTCGGCACACCCCGCCAGGCGGTCGGGTGGACCTAAGCCTGTTGCGGCAAAACGATGCTGTCATCCTGGAGGTCGCCGATACCGGCCCGGGCATCCCTGCTTCGGAAATCGACCGCATCTCGAACCGTTCTTTCGTGGAAGTCGCTCGCGAGGTGATGGAACCGGCCTCGGCCTTTCGATTGTGCGTCGTGTAGCCGAACGGTGTCACGGTTCGATCCGACTCGAGAACACGAGGCCGCCCGGCGAGCACGGCTAATTGCCAGCGCCAGCTTACCCGCGGTCCCGGACATCAAGTCCCAAGCGTAATTGGCGAACTTATCGAGTGCACAGGCGACTGTCTGCGACTCTTCATCGGTTATCACCGCAAAAAGTACCGGGTTGTAAGGACCCGGGGCGTCTATCGGCCGACAATGTCCAAAGGGAAATGGGCGGCGAGGTAGACCCGGGCCCAGCCTACGCAGAGCCCGAGGGCGGCGGCTAGGGCCCCGGCACGACGTGCCGGCGTTGAGGCGGACACCCAGAGGACCAAACCCATCGGAAGAGTATGGCGCTGTCATCGCTTGGGAAAGAACTATCCGGAGCGTGATTGAGGAAGTTTCGGGTATGTAAGATTGCGAAGGGTCGCGGGTGCATCCAGAACGATGAAACACCGACGGCCAACGGCAGCGCTAGAAGTCTTCGAGATCTACCGGGATAGGAGCGCTACGACGCTCATCTCGGATCGGATCATTTAAAAGTACAAGACGACCGTGGAGAAGATGGTGAAGTCGCTAAAGCTGCCCTTCGCTCTCGAAGCTTTTGCTATACTGTACGTCGTCCGTTCCCGCGATGATCTTCTTGAGCTCGGCCTTTCGCTCGAGGTGGGGCAGCTTCCGAATGTCGCGGCCGTTCAGATAGGGGAGGCCGAAGGCTATTAGGGCGCACACTCATAAACTTCAGCGACGGGCGCTTCGCTCCGATAACGACCTCTCTTGTGCAAACCGCAACAGATGACGTCGTGGACCAGAGACTAGATGCTTGCAGCAAAGAGATCCCACCGGTCCGGAATGCCCTTAAGCTCGTGCGACCCGCGATCGGAGAATTTCAAACCTGCTCCGGCCACGAGATCGGTCACGACTCTTGAAACAAGTACCTCATCAGCTTTGGAATTGGCCATGACGCGAGCCGCGACGTGCACGGCAATACCGCCGACATCCCGCCCTCTGATTTCGATCTCGCCAGTGTGAAGGCCGGCGCGCAATGTTAAACCGATTCTCTTTGAAGCGGACACGACGGCAATCGCGCATCGAACTGCCCGACCAGGTCCGTCGAATGTCGCGAGAATACCATCGCCAGTGTTCTTGATCAAAGTGCCGCGATGCTTTGCGACCATCTGCTTCGCCAATTCATCGTGACAATCCAGCAATCGACGCCACGTTTGGTCGCCCATCTCGGCGGCATTCCGGGTCGAACCGACGATGTCCGTGAAAAGCACGGTCGCCAATACTCGCTCCAGGTCCATTGATGCAGCTTCCCGTCGGCCGGTAACAAACTCCTCAATGTCTCCATAGAGCGCCTCAACTTCACCGAGCCAGTAACAGTGATCGCCCTCGGCATATTCGACGTACTTTGCCCCCGGAATTTTCTGACCCAGTTTTCGACCCAGGGCGACGGGGACCTGAGCATCTGTTTTGCGGTGCACCACTAAAGTGGGGATCTGCAATGTGGGGAGGATCGAGGAGACGTCGATCTGCCGGTTGAGTGCCAAGAGCGTCCGCAACGCGCCGGGACTGCTGGATAACCGCTCTAGCTTAGCGAACTGGCTAACGGCGGCGGCGCTGTGCAATTGACTCGGGATGACCGTTTTGATCATGGCTCCGCTACCGAACGACTTGATGATCTGTTCCAAACGAGGCTGCCACAAGTCGTCAGACATCCGATCCGCAGCGCGGGAAAACCCTCCCACGAGAATAAGGTGCGAGACCCGGTCGGGATAGGTTGCCGCGAACAAAATGCTCATAGGACAACCCTCAGAGAAGCCGAAAATAATGGCGCAGCGGGATCCAATCTCGTCCATGACGGCGCGGACATCGTCCATGCGTTGCTCGAGTGAGGGCGCGCCGGACATTCTGTCCGACAACCCCTGGCCTCGTTTGTCGAAGCTCACAATCCGGGCAAATCGGGATAGCCGCCGCAAGAACGCCGTGTAGCCTGGGAGCTCATGCATGAACTCGACGTGCGAAAACAGGCCAGGGACCATGATGATGTCGATCGCTCCGTTGCCCATCACCTGGTAGGCAATACTGACCTCACCTGAAAGCGCGTAATGCGTCGGGGGCAAATCTATGTCGGACATTGAGTCTCGTCTCTATGAGCGAGCGACTAGGTATCGGAACGTGTTGTTCAGACGATAGCCGCTGGACGCAGTGCGGTAGCGCTCGATCGCAGCGGCGACTGCGTCGCGGGCGCGTTCAAAGCTGGAGGCCCGGACCGCGCGCTCGGCTGGTCCCGCGGACAGCATGCCCCTGAGTGCGGTCTCCAAATCGGGATAAATCCAGGGACATGAGACATCCACGACTACGCCCGGTGTCAGGCCCGCTTCGCTCGCGAGCGTTTTGAGCTTGCTTTCATCCGAGAGCGCAAACGGGCCTGGAGCGCCGTGGGGTGGTGGCGGCATCAGCGATCCCAAAGCCTTCAGGTGCCCGGCAGCCTCGCAGGTCTCCGGCAAGCCCCAGACTGCGATGATGATGATGCCGTTGGTCTTCACGACGCGTCGCGCCTCACGCAGGGCGTTCACCGGTGAAGCGGCATACTGAAATGCGTTGAAGCCTGTCACGACGTCGAAAGAGTCGTCCTCGTAGGGGAGGGCTTCCATTTCGACGACGTGGAACTCTCCACCGGGGACGCGACGCAGCGCAATCTCGATGAAGGGCGCAGTAGCATCGACGCCTGCAACACGGCCGATTGCTCTTGAGAAAACCTGCGCTGCGAGCCCAGCTCCACACCCAATATCGAGGATTGACCCAGCCTTCGCGACTTCCGGACGCGCCAGCACGCTCTCATAAAGGGGAAGGAACGTCGGCTCCTGTACCTCGGCATAGTCACGGGGACGCGAGCCCCACAAGTCCCCTTGCACCGAAGCAGATCCAGCAGGTGCGGTTTTTGTCACGGTCATTGCCTTCTCCCTCCAAACTTGGCTGGTGGCGCGATCGCTCCAGGTTTGCCAATTCATCAAGAATACTGAGCATTCGTCATGAGCCGCCGGACCCAGACGGCTGCACAATTTTGACGAGATCAATGAAAGAGTTTGGGGCCCAGGACCCAGATTCGGTCAGTTCCTGGAGAAGCCCCGAGATCCAAGCCCCGCCTCGCGCGCACGGACGATCGCCTGCGCGCGGTTTAGCGTGCCGAGCTTGCCGAAAATGCTGTTGATGTGATTGCGGACGGTTTTCTCGCTCAGCGTCAACGACTTAGCGATCTGCAAATTGCCTAAACCGCGGGCGATCAGGTCGAGCACCTCGCGTTCGCGTGCAGTCAGCTCGAGAAACGGGGTTTCTCCGGATTCCGCGCGCCGATCAGCGCGGACAAATCGTGCCGTCTCGTCAAGGAACTGACGCCACGCAGGCTGATGTTCGAGCAGAAGATGGTTATTGCTTTCCAAGGGCACGAATTCGGCATTCGGGATTGAATGGGCGACCGTATGGCCGTCGGCGAACGGCACTCGCCTGTCATTGCGCGCGTGCATGACAAGCGTCGGACTGCGGATATCGGACAGCATGTCGCTAACATCGATGCGGTTATGCGTCCGCATCAGATGCACCACGTTTTGTGGCGAGATCGTCATGCGCTGCATATCCATGAACCAGCTGTATTGCTCCGGCCTGCTATCGGGTATCAGGAGGGCAGAAAACACCTGGCGGAACGCCGGATTGTCACGCCCCCACCCGAGTTCGACCAGCTTGAGCATCGTCTCGGCTTCGTCAACGTCCTGCGGCAACGGATTGTGAGTGAGCTTTCCGCGTGCATAGGCGCCATAAAGAACCAAGTGGCTCACGCGCTCCGGATGACGTGCCGCGTAAGCCATCGCCACCGGCGCTCCCTGGCAGCAGCCGAGGAGTATGAATCGCTTCAGCCCTGACGCGTCGACGACCGCCTCGAGGTCGGCAACAAGATCATCGAATGTCAGGTGCGGGGGATTTTGTTCGGAGAGTCCGCAGCCGCGACCATCATAGCGCGTAAGCGTGTAGTTCCTTGTCAGCTCGGCAAGTCGCGCATTCCAGATTGGGCTCTTCCAATCGTATTCCACATGATTGAGCCAAGTCGCTACCTCGATCATCGCCGGACCTTGGCCGCCCTGAGTATAAGCGATACGGACGCCGTCTGAGGATTTGCAGAACCGGATCTGAGTCATGTCAAAGGTTTCGAATGGTCTAGGTCATTGTAAGGTTCAAGGGAGGCAGCTCGACCAAGCCGCCGGTGCCCGTTACCCTATCACCGCTGCACTGGCCGATTCTTTGAAGATATTTCAATGACTAAAGTGATGCAATGTCAGCAGTATGATTAAATGCGCCTTTCCCTGCCATTGAATTGGAAGGGGTCATTTCGATCGAGAAAAAAAGACCCTCGCGTTGAAGCAAGGGTTGGTGGACAAGAATGTCCAGGGAAAATCCGCCCTGATCGGGCACCGAACCCGTAGGTTCTGGCAGGCCATACGATGGTCCCCACAACTGTGCTCCTCCTGCTGGAGCATTCGCCCCTCGCGTCTAGATGGGAGGCGGTCACTTCTTGCTCTGTTCAGTACTCACTGGCGAGCATCAACGTGAGCACACGCAGCGTCCGTTCGGGATCGCTCGGGTATTCGGAGTCGTGCCGCATGCCCTTATCGATTGTCTATCTTCCAGAAGAACGTGCGGCCCACCAAGCTAAAGCGGCCTAAGTCGTGCTCGCCATGCGAGTCATTCTCGGTGGAAAATTCCGAGAAGCTCGTCACCAAAAGCAGCGGCTGTGCCTTCGCAGTCAGGCAGTGTCGCACCCCCGCCATCGGCAGCATCACCTTGCCGCCGCGGAATGCGCTTATGAAGACTTCATGAGAAGAGCGATCCTATTCGTCATCGCTCTCCTCTGCGTCATCAGCGTCCCGCTCTTGTAAGGAGACATGTGGCGGGCCCCGCAGTAGGGACAATCACGTCATACTGTGCAGACCACACATCGGTCCACTCACGGCCGCGTTCGCGCAGTGCTAGAAGTTTCTGAACTTCCTCCGAATGAGTGGACACCTGTAGTAGGCTCGTTGAGCCTGGAGGTGTTGAATGGAACGTGCACGTCGGTCGTTTACTGAAGAGTACAAGCGCGAGGCGGCGGGG
>NZ_LMQJ01000021.1:0-76361 GCF_001424605.1 Bradyrhizobium sp. Leaf396 | reverse complement strand
CACGGTCTCCCGCCCTGCAAATCCGTTCGCGCCAACGCCATCTGCGTCCACCGCCGCCCGGCCCGCGTTCGTGACGATCGCGATACGCCCCTCTTCCTCGGGCCGGGTTGCGGCGATGAATACGTCTTTTCCGAATTTCTGTAAAGCGGAATATTTTGTCGGCTGCGTATTGACCTAGGACTCGCGTGTCTTGCTGACTGGCAGCGCAAGGGGTCGTGGCAGGACACCCAGCCCGGCGCGGTCTGCCGCCCGTGAATCCTGTGCAATCGCCTGCCAAGGCTTTGTTGCCGCGGGATAACGTTCGGCTTTGGCGATGTCACGACTGCTTCGCGGGTAGCTGGGTCGCTGACGCACGAAGGCCCACCATCCCTGCGAACGGTGGGCCTCACGTCGCGCTGTGTTACCAGCGATAGCGGCCGGTCAGCGTGCCGTTGTTGTTGCCGCCGGGACCGACGTCGCCCTGTGTCGAACTCGGTGTTGGATGGTTGGTGCCGTTCAGTGCGCCGTAGGGTCCCGCGACATCCGGATAATATGCACGCGGTTGAACGGGTTCGTAGGAGGGCGCGGCGCGGTCCCAACCCATGCGCGGCCCGTTCCAATCGTAGCCTTGCGCCGAAGCGGCCGCGGTGCCCGCGATAAGGGATGCCGTGATCAGGCACAGGAGTTTCGATTTGTTCTGCATTGGAGATGCTCCTCGCTTGTGTCGGGGGCCAACGGTTGCAGTGCGGGAGCGTTCCGGGCCATCGGCCGGCGAGCAATCAACTCCGATCAACTGGTTATGAGATACGTTCCGCGGAACGAAGTGCCCTGAGATGAGACGGGATGCCGGGCGTTCTGCCGCACCCGGTTCCCTGTTAATCCCGTGCCTTAACCAATAATTAATTATACGTTTGCGGGTGGGCGACAGCCCGGCCTAGCCTCTCGCGGGGAGCCGCTATCGCTAAGCCAAACGAGTGTGGTGCGTATCATGATTGCCAGATCACATGGGGCGTTGTTCGCCTCGCTCAGCGCAGCCGCGCTGCTCCTTGCTGCAAATGACAGCTCTGCCGGACCTGCAGTCGCCGCGGCGCCCGGTGTCGTCACCGCCACCGCGCCGCCGATTGGAGCACATCCGCCGGTCGCGCCTGGTGCCCGGTTCCACCGCCGCAGCGCTCCATGGGTCTATTGGCCGGGCGGCGGCGGCTTCTTCAACGACCGTGCCGGCTACATCCAGCCCTTCGCCGATGTGAGCCAGTCGCTCTCTGCCGACGTGCGTTACACCTACACGTATGATGTGCCCTGGGACTGGACGCATCGCTTTCCGCCGAACGTCGTCCCGTCGAACCGGCCCTATGTGCCGAGCTGCCCGACAGAGCAGGTGACGGTGCCCGGCCGCGGCGGCAGCGAGCACACCGTGAACATCACGCGCTGCTACTGAACTAGCCTAGTTCGAAGCTGGTCACGCCGAAGAGGCGGTCGATGCGCAGCGGCGGGGTCGGCCCCGTATACATCCGCGCCGTCTCGAACACTGGCTTGAGGCCAAGGGATTCCGCGAGCGCGATCGCTTCGCCATTGACGGCGGGAGCGTCGAGGAAGATTTCACCGCCGCCCGTGCTTGCCAGCAAGGCCTGCGCCACCGCTTCCGCAGCGGCGCGATCGTCGGCGACAAGCGGTCCGATCTTGTGCCCGGTGCGGCACGGCCGGATCACGCCCCATGCGGTCAGCCTGCCATCGCGCAGCAGCGCGCGGCCGACATGCTCTGATGTGTGGATCCAGGCGCGCAGGAAGGCGCTGCGCGCGGCAGGGAATACGGTGGCGTCATCGGCCTCAACACTTGCAAACGGAATCCCGGTCAAGGCGACCATGTCTACGGGCGATTTCGACGGTGCGGCCACGATGCCGCCATAGCGGACATTGCCATGGGCAAGCCGAAAGCCTGATTTCCTGTAGTTGTCCTGCTGGGCGACCACGCCGTCGAGCCCGATCACGCGGGCGCCCGCATGCGCGATCGCCGCGTTCCAGATGCGCAGACCGTAGCCGCTGCCGCGGAAACGCTCGCGCACGATGTAGAAGCCGAGGAAGGCGAAACGGTCGTCGTAATTGATGCAGGAGACGGTCGCGACCGGCTCGCCATCGATCTCGCCGACGAAGAAGCCTTGCGCGTCGGGGATCGCAAAGCAGTCCGCGTCGGCAAGGCCCGGATTCCAGCCCTCTGTCGCGGCCCATTCGACGGCGATGGCGATTTCGTCAGGGCGCAAATTGCGGATTTGCAGATCGCTCATCTCGAACCGCTCATGATGGACGCCTTGGACCATGGACCTGGCGACAGGTCTGGCTGTAGAAGGCCCATGATAGGCCGAGCTTGCGGCTCGCCTCAACACGGGATGATCTGTCATGGCAGCAGAGAAGGTCGCGCTCGTTACCGCCGGCGGCAGCGGCATGGGAGCGGAGGCTGCGCGGCGGTTGGCCGCGGACGGCTTTCGCGTCGCGATCCTGTCGTCGTCGGGCAAGGGCGAGGCTCTGGCGGCCGAACTCGGCGGGTGCGGCGTCACCGGCTCGAACACGTCGAACGACGACCTGAAGCGCCTTGTCGACGCTGCGATGGCGAAGTGGGGCCGGATCGACGTGCTCGTCAACAGCGCCGGGCACGGGCCGCGTGCGCCCATCACCGAGATCACCGACGATCAGTGGCACGCCGGTCTCGAGACCTATCTCCTGAACGTGATCCGCCCGACGCGACTGGTGACGCCGCTGATGCAGGCGCAGAAGGGCGGTGCCATCATCAACATCTCGACGGCCTGGGCCTTCGAGCCGAGCGCGATGTTCCCGACCTCGGCAGTGTTCCGCGCAGGGCTAGCCGCCTTCACCAAGATCTTCACAGACACTTACGCTGCCGACAATGTCCGCATGAACAACGTCCTGCCCGGGTGGATCGACAGTTTGCCGCAGCAGGATGCGCGGCGCGACAGCGTGCCGATGAAGCGCTACGGCAAGGTCGAGGAGATCGCGGCGACGATATCGTTTCTGGCGTCCGATGGCGCGGCCTACATCACCGGTCAGAACATCCGCGTCGATGGCGGGCTCACGCGCTCGGTTTGACGCCGGCCGCCGCGCGTCGACGAAACAAATTACTTAGCTTTTGAGCTAACAATCATTGACGCCGCCTCGCGGCGCCTCTATAGTTAGCTTCATGGCTAACCAATCGTCCCGCCTCGACCAGATCTTCGCAGCGCTCGCCGATCCCACGCGGCGGGCGATCGTGATGCGGCTCTGCGACGGCGAGGCGTCCGTCGGGGAGCTCGCCGATCCCTTCGACATGGCGCTGCCGAGCTTCATGAAGCACATCCATGTGCTGGAGACGAGCGGGCTGCTTCAGTCCGAGAAATCCGGCCGTGTGCGCACTTGCCGCCTCAGCCCGGACGCGCTTCTCGGCGCGGAGGATTGGTTCCAGCGGCAGCGCGCGATCTGGGAGGCGCGGCTCGACCGGTTCGAAGCCTATGTGATGAAGCTCAAGGAAGAGAAGGAGAGGGCGGGTGCCAAGCGGCCGTCCCGAACAACCAAACGGAAAGGTTCCGAGTGATGTCAAGTTCTGCCAATCCCACACTGTCGCAATGGTCGCTCGACCGTGAGATCGTGATGTCGCGCGTGATCGACGCGCCACGCGATCTGGTGTTCGAAGCGTGGTCCGACCCGAAGCACTTGCCGCAATGGTTCGGGCCGAAGGGATTCAAGATCGAGACGTTCGAGATCGACGTCCGCGTCGGCGGCGTTTGGCGCTTCAACATGATCGGTCCCGACGGCACGGTCTATCCGAACCGCATGCGATTCCGCCGCATCGAGCGGCCATCGCTCATGGAGATGGATCATGGCGCCGACCAGGACCAGGATCCCGGGATGTTCCGCTTCACCGTCACTTTCTCCGAGCAGAGCAACGGCAAGACCGTGCTGATGTTGCGCCAGCTGACTTCCAGCACCGAGCAGCGCGACGGCATGATCGGATTCGGCGCCGTCGAGTACGGCTACCAGACCATGGACAAGCTCGCGGCGTACGTGGCCGGCATGACGAGGTGACGGATCGCCGTCATTCCGGGCGCTTCGACGTATGCGCCCGGAATGACAGAGCGAGGTTGAGCTCGTCTCGTCAGACCGTCACCCGAATGGCGGTTCGCTTGCCGACGCTCAGGTGAGCGCGTTCGTGACGGGTGGCTCCTGCATCTGCTCCACCTGCGCGGCACTGTCCGGCCGTGCCGGACCGAGCACGGGCTCGTCGCCGAGCGGTTCGAATCCAGGGCGGAAACTGAATTCGCCGCGGCCGTCGAGCGACGGGCCTTCACAATAGCGGCCTGGCTGCAGCGGCGCTCCGTTGCGTTCGGTCCCCATGAACATGTAGCTGAACTCGGTCGCCTCCTTGCTGCGATCGAAGCTGTTCGGAATCGGCAGCGAGGCATCTCCGCCCAACTCCTCGATCACGGCGAGCCATTGCTGCTGATGCATGCTGTCGCGCGCGATCAGATAGCTGAGCATGTCCTGCATGCCCGGATCGCTCGTGGAGTTGTAAAGGCGCACCGCCAATGTCCGACCGGTAGCTTCGGCGGCAACGTTGCAATACATGTCGGCGGCGAGGTTGCCGCTGGCATAGACGTGCGAACAATCGAATGGAACGCCGTCGGAGTTGGCCGGAAATGCCGCCATGCCCGTCGAAAGGATATGCCGATGCAGCATGCCCTCGATCACGTGCCGCGGCCGCTCGCCGCCGGACATCACGGCGCCGACGATCGGATTGCCCTGAATGCTGCTCTCCTGCATCGTCGCCGGAGCGTTCTCTAGGTTCAATGCGACTGCGGTCGACAGCATCTCGATGTGGCTGATCTCCTCAGTTGCGGTGTTGAGCAACACGTCGCGATATTTGGCGGGACCACGCGCGCCCCAGGCCTGGAAGAAGTATTGCAGGCAGACGCGGATTTCGCCTTCCACGCCGCCAATCGCCTGTTGCAGCTGGCGGGCGAAGATCGGATCGGGTTTCTCGACCCTGACCGGGTATTGCAGCCGCTTGTCGAAGTAGTACATGCGCAACTCCTTTTTCTTGGCGCTAGGTGCAATGGCGCAATGAGACGGTGGAGGTTGCGTTCCTAAACATTTCGCGCCGCGGCTTGGACGCTTTCTAAATACCTTCGGCAATCCGGATACGAATGCGGCCCCGGCGGAGGAAAAATCCGCCGAGGCCGCTTTCATGCGCACGACTAGAAAAAAGATGGACCGCGGACGGTGATCGCCGCCGCCTCAACGCCGGGTCGTGCCATCCGATCGTGGGGTGGTCTCGTTGCGCATGCCCGGGGGGCTCGAGGCGCCTTGTCCGCCACGCTCCACATGCGTGATGCCACCGCCGCCACCGGAGCCCGCGCCCGCGCCGCCGCTGCCCGAGCCTGCGCCAGCTCCCGCACCTGCGCCTCCCGCTCCGCCTCCCGCACCGGCGCCGGCACCCGCACCGCCGCCGGCTCCGCCAGCGCCACCACCGCCAGCACCACCACCGCCGGCGCCTTGTGCGAACGCTCCGCCGGCGGTAGCGCCGGCCAGTACCGCAGCCGTAAAGATCGTCAGAACTGTCTTACGCATGTTGTGTCTCCTTGGGGTTTGCAATGAACAACCAATCCCGCTGGCCGAGGACCGTTCCTATGCTTGCCGATCAGGAGGCACCGCGACCTCATCGAATCGTTCGGCGAGGGCATTGAGCGCCGTGCGCATTTCCGCGCCCTGCATCGCCGCACCATGGCCGGTCACGACGATCTCGGGAGCGAGTGCGGCAAGTTCGCGCACTGAGGTTTTCGCGCTCGCCCAATCCGGTGTGAAGTACATCGGCGGCCCGTGCATCTCCGGCGTTTGGCTCATCGCCGCGTAGACGGATTCCTGGCGCGTCGTGATGAACGCGTCTCCGGCGATCAGGACGCGGTCGCGCTCGCGCCAGAGCGAGACATGACCGGGCGTATGGCCGGGCGTCGGGATGCATCGCCAGTCCTGCATGAAGGGGACGCTGTGATCCGAGGGAAGATCGTAGAGGTGCGATGCGACGTTGACCGGCCGGGTCGGAAACAGCGGAGAGAGCCGGGCGATCAGCCCGCCCCCGACGCTGGGATCGGCCGGCGGATAAGACTGGGTGCCGTCGAGATAGGGATGCTCGGCGTGATGTGCATAAACCGGCACGTCCCATTCGTTAGCCAGCGTTTCGAGCGCCCCGACATGATCGAAATGAGCATGGGTCATGACGATGCAGGCCGGACGGCCGTGCCCGCCAAACCGAGCGCCAGCGGCGGAGCGGATGGCACGGGCCGAGCCGGGAATGCCGGTGTCGACCAGCACCCAGTTGCCATCACCGGCGCCTTCGACGCCGACAAAGATCACGTTGACCATGGCAAGCTGCCGGTAGGCGACATCGGCGACGATCTGCCGCGTGCTGTCGTTGCGATCGAGATCGGATTGCGGATGTTCCGCTTCTGCTGCGGTGGAGAGGGGAATTTGTGTCATGTCCGGCCTCGGTGCGTTCAGCTATCTTTCGATCGTGCCCATTCGCCGGATCTTCTGCTGGAGCAGCATCACCCCGTAGAGCAGCGCCTCAGCGGTCGGTGGGCAGCCGGGAACATAGATGTCGACCGGCACCACGCGGTCACAGCCGCGCACGACGGAATAGGAATAGTGGTAGTAGCCGCCGCCGTTGGCGCATGATCCCATCGAGATCACGTAGCGCGGCTCGGGCATCTGATCGTAGACCTTGCGAAAGGCGGGAGCCATCTTGTTGGTCAAGGTGCCCGCCACGATGATTACGTCGGATTGCCGAGGCGATGCCCGTGGCGCGAACCCAAATCGTTCGGCGTCATAGCGCGGCATCGACATCTGCATCATCTCGACAGCGCAGCAGGCGAGTCCGAACGTCATCCACATCAGCGATCCCGTTCGGGCCCAAGTGATCAGCTCCTCCGCGGTCGCGGTGAAGAATCCCTTGTCCGCGAGGTCATCGCGGATCTGCATGAAATATGCGTCCGAACTGTTGTCTGGCTGGCCGTGTCCAGGACGCGGGGGCAGGAGATTTCCGGAAGCGGTGGGATCGTCGATCATCATTGTCTCGGACTTCGGGGGCGCAACTTCGCGACACTACCCCGCGCTGCTGTGAACCGCGGAGCGTCGGTGGCGTTCCAGACGTCGACGCCTGTTCTGCGTCTTGCTATCGCAGGTTAGCGCCGGGTCCTTCGGGCGGAACGCGCGTGAGATCGTTGGACCCTCCTGTTGGCAATTAGTACGGCCTCTTAGGAACAATGGCCCTTGCTTGCCTGTTGCGGGAGGGAAGCCAGTCAACGGAGGACAGGAATATGGCGAATGCAGCCCGCGATACGTTCGTGGTGGGACTACGAAATGCGCATGCGATGGAAGTGCAGGCGCGCGAATTGATGGAGCGCCAGTCGGAGCGGCTGGATGACTATCCGGAGGTCAAGGCGAAGCTCACGGCGCATCTTCAGGAGACCAACGAGCAACTGCGGCGGCTGGAACAATGCCTGGAAGCCTGCGGCGAGAGCACGTCCAGCCTGAAGGACACGGCGCAGTCGATGATGGCGAACATGCAGGCCATGGCGCACGCCGCTGCCGGTGACGAGATTCTCAAGAACACCTTCGCGAACAACGCGTTCGAGAATTTCGAGATCGCCGCCTACAAGTCGCTCATCGCACTCTGCGGCGCTGCCGGCATGTCCGAGGCGAAGGCGCCGCTCGAGACGTCGCTGAAGGAGGAGCAACGCATGGCTTCCTGGATCGACTCCAATGTCGAGAAGGTGACGATGGAGTACCTGACGCACCAGCGCCAGGCGGCGTAGTTCACGCGATCCTTCTATCGAACCACCGGCGCACCAGGGCCGGTGGTTTTTTCGTGTCGCAGCCGGGAGGCATCAAGTGCCAGGAACGATTCCCAGGAACGATCGCGTGCCGTCCGGCTTTGCCTGTCATGACGCACATCATCTTCAGTGACTATCGCAACCCGGCCGCGGAGCAGGCTTACGAGATCGCCTGGGACTTTCTCGCGCGTACGGGCGCCATCCGCGACGAGTTCGAGGCCTGCGTGTTCCTGGCGCAGCGCATCACCATGATGGTCGAGGAGGGGCAGACGAACCGGATCCGCATGGCCAACCGCGCGATCTCCCAATATCAGCGGCATGTCGACGAAAGCGACGACCTCGTCCGCAGCGGCGGCCGCCGTGCGGAAGGTTGAGTGCGGACCCGCGACCCTCAAGCGCAACGAGATCGGGATGAATCCCCGTCGCGCTTAGATCCGGTTCGAGCATGACTCCGCGCAAACGCGTTCCGCGTCTGCTCTGGCCGCCTCACTCCCTGGCGTCGTCCGTCACGATCCCGCCGAGCTTCTGCCAGCGCTGGCCATCGAACTGCACCATCTGGAACTGCTTGTTGACGCGATAGTCCGTCGGCGTGGTCGTGACCGAGATACCCGGAAGCGTCAGATCGAGCTCGACGTTCTTGAGGCTGGCGGCTTGTCGCATCACGTTCTCGCGGGTGAGATCGTCACCGCATTGCTTCAGCACCCGCACCAGGAGCTGTGCGGTGATGTAGCCGTAGACATTCAGGTTCGAGTCCTTGTCGCCGTCCGGATAGTACTTGGCCATGAAGGCGAAATAGCGCTTCATGCCGGCATCGTCCTTCCATTCGGGATCGGCAGCATCCTTGACGTAACCGACGCTGATGACGCCCTTGGCATTGTCGAGTCCTGCGGGCTTGAGCACGGCGCTGACGGAGGAGGCATTGATGTCAATGATGTGGAGCGGCTTCCAGCCGATTTCGGCCACCTTCTTGATCGCTTGCGCCGCCTGTTTCGGCGTCGTCGCGCTGAACAGCACGTCGGCGCCTGCGTCCCTCAATCTCAGAATCTGGGAATCGATCGTCGGCTCGGTGATCTCGTAGGACGTCTCGGCCACGACCATGCTCGCCTTGTCGCCGAGGCCGGCCTTGAGGCCGGCGAGATAATCCTTGCCGAGGTCGTCGTTCTGGTAGAGCACGCCGATCTTCGCATTCGGGTGGTTCTTCAGCAGGTATTGCGCGTAGATGCGGCCCTCGACGAGGTAGGACGGGTTGAAGCCCATGGTCCAGGGAAAGTTCTTGGGATCGGTGAAGCGCGCCGCGCCGGTGGCGGCAAAGAGTTGCGGGATCTTCTTGGCGTTCAGATATTTCTGCACCGCGACGTTCGGCGCTGTGCCGATGATCTGGAACGTCAGCAGCACCTCGTCGCTTTCGACCAGCCTGCGGGTCTGCTCTACGGTCTTGGGCGGCGAATAGGCGTCGTCATACTGGATCAGCTCGACCTTGCGGCCGTTGATGCCGCCCTGGTCGTTGATCATCCTCATGTAGGCGGCCTGGGTTTTGCCGATCACCGCGTAGGCCGAGGCCGGGCCGCTGAGCGGCACGGTCTGCCCCACCTTGATCGCGGTGTCGGAGGCGCCGGGATCATATTTCTTTTGCGCTTGCGCGGCCGCGATCGAGAGCGTGAGAAAGAGCGTGGACGCCGCGAAGCCTTTGATGAGATTGTTCTTCATACCCAGTGTTCCCCCTATTCGTTATTCGCCCTTGAGGCCGGCATCGCGGATCAACTTGGTCCACTTCTGCGTCTCGTTGTCGATGAACTGGGCGAACTCGGCCGCGGTGCCGGCGCGCACCTCGAGGCCCTGGGCCGTCAGCTTGTTCTTGATCGCGGGTTCGGCGAGCGCGCGCAGCACTTCGGCCTGGAACTTGTCGACGATCGACCGTGGCGTTGTCGCCGGCGCCATGAAGCCGTACCAGCCGGCGGCAGCCACGTTGGGAAAGCCTTGCTCGCGCAGGGTGGGCGCCTGCGGGTAGAGTGCGCTGCGCTCAGGCGAGGCGACGCCCAGCACGGTGAACTTGCCGCTCTGGATGTAAGGCAGGGCGGTCGGCAGCGCCGTCAGCGTGGCATCCACGCGTCCGGCGAGCAGTTCGGTGTAGGAAGCCGCATCGCCGCGGAACGGGATGTTCAGACCCTTGACGCCCGCATCGCGGAACAGGAGCTCTCCGGCGAGATGAGGCTGCGAGCCGGCGCCGGGAGAGGCGAAGGTCAGTCCGTCCGGCTTTGATTTGCCGTAGGCGATCAACTCCGGGAGGGTCTTGAACGGCGCATTGGTACTGATGATGAGGAACAGTGGCGCGATCACCACCATTGCCACCGGCTGCAGTTCCTTGCGGTCATAGGTGAGCTTGCCGAACAACGCCTCGGCTGTAGCGTAGGGGGCCGCGACGTACAGGAAGGTGTAGCCGTCGCCCGGCGCATGCGCGACCATGTCATTGGCGATACGGGTGCCGGCGCCCGGCTTGTTCTCGACGATGAACTGCTGACGCAGGCTGCGGCCGAATTCTTCCGCGAGCAGACGCAGCGAGATGTCGTTGGATCCGCCAGGTCCGTAGGGTGAGATCAGCCGGACCAGGCGCGACGGCCAGGCGTCCTCGGCATGTGCCGTCATGCCAGATCCCGCTGCGAGGCCGCCGGCAATCGTGCCCAGCAGAGTTCGGCGTGTGACCTTGAACGATGCCACTGTTGTCTTCCTCCCTGTTGTTGTTGTTGCTCTTCTGTTGTTGATTTGCCGAGATCAGATCACCTTTCGTTGGGTGAGCTGCTCGATCCTGGCGTCTGACAGGCCGAGCCAATCCCGGTAAATCTCGTTGTTGTCCTGGCCGACGTCGCCCGCGGCATGGCGCAAGCGCGCGGGATCGACGGTGAAGCGCGGCACGACATTGGTCATGGCGACCGTGCCGAAGTCCCGGTCGGCAACGCGGGTGATCACTTCGCGCGCCTCCACTTGCGGGTCCTCGGCGATCTGATCGATCGAATAGATCGGCGCCAGCGTCCCCTGTGCGGCATTGAAGCTCGCGAGGACCTCGTCGAGTGGATGCGCGGCGCACCAGCCGGCAAAGATGTCGTTGAGTTCGGCGGCGTGCTTGACGCGCTCGTCATTGCTGGCAAAGCGTGGATCGGCAATGAGGTCGGGCCGGCCGATTGCGCGGCAATTCGCTGCGAAGAGGGTGTTGGTCGAGCCTGCGAGCGTCACCCAGTGATCGTCGCTGGTGCGAAAAACAGCGGCCGGCGCCGAATAGCCGTTGGCATTGCCGATGCGGCTGCGAACGGCGCCGAGCTGGTCGTGCTCTATGGCGAGGACGTCGAGCAGGCGGAACACGGCCTCGGTCAAGGCGAGATCGATCTCCTCGCCCGGCGCATGCGGGTCGCACGCCCGTTTCCAAAGCGCCGCGAGCACGCCGACGGCGCCGAACAGGCCGCCGATCGAATCCCCGATCGGGTATCCGGGATGGGTCGGTTCGCCGTCGCTCTCACCGGTGATGTAGGTGAGCCCGCCCATGGCTTCGAAGATGCGGGCGAAGCCCGGACGCTCGCGATAGGGGCCGTTCTGCCCGAAGGCGGTCGCGCGCAGAATCACGAGGCGCGGCTGGATCGACCACAGCACCTCCTTGGGAAGGCCCCAGCGATCGAGCGTTCCCGGGCGAAAATTCTCGATCAGCACGTCGAAACGTGGGAGAAGCTGCTTGAACAACGCAAGTCCGTCCGGCGTGCGCAGATCGAGGGTGGCGAACTTCTTGTTGCGATTGGCGGCCTTCCACCACAACGGCTTGCCGTCCTTGAACGGCGGGAACGATCGCACGCCGTCGCCCTGTCCGGGCATCTCGATCTTGAGGACCTCGGCACCGTAGTCGGCCAGCAGCGTGGCAGCGAACGGCGCGGCGATGATGGTAGCGATATCGAGAACCTTCAGTCCTTCGAGCGGTCCAGCCATGTCATGTCCCGACGCTTGTGGTTTTCTTGGTTTTGCGCGGCGGCGTCGTGAGTTCGGCCTGCCCGATGATGGCGCGGATGCTGTCGGCGAGCGCGGCAATGCGCGGACCGATCTCACCCTCGAGCTGACCTGGCTGGAGCCGGAAAGCGGGGATGCCGCAATTGATCGAGAACGACTGTTTCGATTCGCTGGCATGAAACAACGGTGCGGCAACGGCATGGATCGAAGCCATGTACTCGCCCCAGCAGGTGCAAAAGCCGCGGCTTTTGCACTGCGCAATCCCGGCGCGGTATTTGTCCCGCATCGCTGACCACAGCCCGGAATCTTCGGCGGCGATGTTCCGCTCCAGCCGGTCTGCGTCCGCAGGCGGCAAGGTCGAGGCCGCGGCGCGGCCCATGGCGGTCAACACGACGGGAATGGGCATGCCGATGTCGGGCACGTGCGGGCCGACATCGCCGGAGCGCGCAGTCTCGACATAGATCATCGAGGTGGCGTCGAGCAGGCCGATCGAGACCGTGCCGCGAACGCTGTGCGCCAGCTCCTGCATCATGGGGCGCGCCACCTGGCGGAATTGCATTCCGGCGAGCAGAGGATGTGCCATCCGCAGCGCTCGCGCGCCGACGCGGTACTTCGCCCGTTCGGCGTCGTAGCGGAGATAGCCGAGCTCGGCCAGCGTATGGGTCAGCCTCGCCACCGTCGGCCGCGGGATGCCCGTCAAAGTCGACAGCTCCATATTGCCGAGCAGCGTGCTCCCCGCCTTGAACGCTTCGAGCACGACGAGCCCTTTTGCGAGCGTCGTCGCGAATGCGGCGTCCTCGGAGCTGACCGCCAACACGGCTGCGGCAGAGGAGGGCGGATGTCTGGGCTTGGATGAACCGGTCTGGACCATTTCTGGATATCAGACGCAAGCGGCGCGAATGTCCAATAGATTCGAAATACAGGTGTAAATTGTCCAATATGTGGACGCAATGACGCATCAATTTCCGTCGGGGGACAGCGGTGGAACGACCGAACACACAGATTTTTGTCGTGATTGCATGTCGTCTTGTGACAGGATTATTACGACGACGTGTCAGATCGATAATTTTCGGAGCGGGTCATGTTGCAGTGGCAGGCGCGGTCAAATCCTCTCGCATGGTGGTGGGGATCCCTCACGTTTGTGAGCAGCGCCAACGTCCTCGTCTGGTTCATGCTGTACCGCGAGTTCTACCCGGCGGCGTCGGGCAGCCTGAGCGGCGGATCCGACATAGGGCTGATGCTGCTGCTGTGCGCCGGCTATGTGTTCGGCTGTGCGTTCCGATCGGTCCTGCCGCGAGCGGACGTTCAGCGCATCTGCCTGTTCGACACCTGGCTATCGAGCGTCTTCGTCGGCCGTTCGGTCGCGACGGTCGCCGAGGTTTGCTTCGCCGCCCAATGGGCCATCATTCTGCACCAGCTCGGCACCATGACCGGCGCCGAGACGACGGTGAACATCGCTTGGGTGATCGTGCCGGTGATCATCATCGCGGAGTGTTTCTCCTGGTACGCGGTGGTGACCACCAACTATCTCTACAATGCGATCGAGAATTCGCTGTGGGCCGTGACGTTCTTCCTGGCCGGGATCGCGTTGTGCCGCCTGATGCCGGAGTTCCAGGGCGTGGTGCGCTGGGCGCTGATCGTCGGCGTCGTCGGCATCGCCTGCTTTCTGGCCTTCCTGATCACCGTCGATGTGCCGATGTATCTCAGCCGCTGGCGGGCAGGGCATGCCGAGGGCAACGAATTCCTCGGCCTCCTCGAAGGCTTGCATGACGTCGCGACGCGCTGGGTGGTGACGCATGACATCGCGCATTGGAGGGGCGAGCTGACCTGGATGTTCCTGTATTTCAGCGCCGCCGTCTGGTCGAGCCTCGCGCTCTGCGCGCTCTACGCCATGGAAGGCCATCTTGCGCGCTATCTGGCTTGAGCGCGAGAGCACCGTTCCGATGGACGCGGACGGTGCTCTGGACTGATGCGTTTTCGTCGCGCGAACCGGTCTCCACTCCGCCTGAAAACGCCCTACTTGCCGACCAGGCTGCACTTGCTGCGGTCAAGCGGACGGAATGCCTGGTCGGGCGGGATCGTTGCGACCAGCTTGACGAAATCCCAAGGGCCTTTTGACTCCTGGGGCGTCTTGACCTGCACCAGATAGAGATCGTGCACCATGCGCTGGTCCTCGCGGATGCGGCCGTTGGTGGTGTAGGCGTCCGATACCGGCGTCGCCTTCATTTTGGCCATCACGGCCGTGCCCTCGTCGGAATCTGTGTCCTTCACGGCTTGCAAATAGTGACGCACGGCGGAATAGACGCCGGCCTGGATCTGCGAGGGCATCGCCTTTCGGCGGGCATAGAACGCATCGGCGAATTTCCGGGCCGCCGGCGAGACGTCCTCGAAGAACGAGGTGACGATGAGATCACCGCGTGTGGCCTTCAAGCCGACGGCTTCGATGTCGACGTTCTGGAACGACATCGGCACGATCTTCATGCCCTGATCGGTGAGCCCGAACTCCTCGGCCTGCTTGATCGCAGTCGCATTGTCGCCGGCGACGTTGATGGCCAGGATCTTGGCGCCCGACGACTGAGCCTGGAGCAGAAATGAGCTGTAATCGGGCGTACCGAGCTGCGCCTTGACGCTGCCGGCGACTTTGCCGCCGAGCGCGGCGATGCGGTCTCGCGCGGTCGCCTCGATCGAATGGCCGAAGGCGTAGTCGCCGGTGATGAAGAACCACGGCTCCTTGCTGGTCTGCATGATGCCGGAGACCACGGCGGTCGCCGTGGAATAGGCGTCCTGGGTCCATTGCACGCTGGTTGGGGCGCACGCTTCATCCGTGAGCTGGTTTGCACCGGCGCCGGAGATGAGGAATATCTTGCCGTTGCTGCGCACAAGCTCCTGCACCGCCAGCGCCGAGCCGGAGCTGCCGCCGTCGGCAATTGCCTGGACACCATCGCTGAACCATTTGCGGGCGAGCGATGCGGCCAGGTCTGGCTTGTTCTGGTGATCGGCCTGCAAAATCTCGATCGGCCTACCGTTGATCTTGCCGCCGAACTCCTCCGCCGCCATCCGCGCCGCCTCGACCGAGCCCGGACCCATGGCGGTCGCGAACACGCCGTTCATGTCGGTGAGAACACCGATCCGGATGGCGTCGCCCTTGATGTCGGCCCGCGCAGCGGACCCCGCGAGCGCGAGTGTAATGAGCAGGGTGGCTGCGGAGGTGGCGCGGGTCGTACCCATGGCGGTTCCTGAGTTTATCGTTGATTGATCGATCCTGACGGTCAGGCCGGTTCGGCGATCACCGTGTTACGCAAGGTGCCGATGCCGGAAATCTCGACATCGACGGTGTCGCCGGGACGCATCCACAGCGGCGGCGTGCGTTTGGCGCCGACACCGCCCGGCGTGCCCGTGACGATGACGTCACCGGGCACGAGCGGGCAGATGGTGGAGATGTAGGCGATCAGCTCGGGAATGGCGGTGATCAGGAGATCCGTCGTGGTGTCCTGCACGACCTTGCCGTTCAGCCGCGTCTGCAAGGTGAGCTTTGACGGATCGGGAATCTCGTCCGTCGTCACCAGCCAGGGACCGAAGCTGCCGCTTTCGGCAAAGGTCTTGCCGGCGAGGAATTGACTGGTGTGGCGCTGCCAGTCGCGGATGCTGCCTTCGTTGTAGCAGGAGTAGCCGGCAATATGATCGAGCGCCCGGTCGGCCGGGATGTGCCGGCCTCCCTTGCCGATGACGAGCGCGAGCTCGCCCTCGTAGTCGAAGTCGTCGCTCACCTTCGGCTTCACGATCGGCTGGAGATGGCCCACCTGGCTGCAGGCGAAGCGTGCAAACAGCGCCGGCTTCTCGGTGACGGTGCGGCCCGTCTCGGCGACGTGGTCGCGATAATTGAGGCCGACGCAGATGATCTTGCCGGGGTCGGGGATCACGGGGGCGAAGCTGATCTTGTCGAGCGGATGATCGGGCGCAGCGGAGGCGGTCAGCTTTGCCGCCTCGGCGAGGCGACCGGCTTCGAGCAGCTGGCGCAGCGTGGTGCAGCCCGCCATCCGGGCGCCGAGATCGACGACGCCGTTGTCCTTGACGGCGCCGAAGGAGGGGCGTCCGCGCACAATGAACGAGATCAGCTTCATGAGATGTCCTTGAGATGGTTCAGTCAGGCCGCGGAGGGCACGTGGGTTGGAGGCGCGATGGCGGCAATGAGCCGGTCGAGCTCGGCTTCGTTGCAGGCCGTCCCGCGCACGTAGCGGTCGGGGCGAACGAGCGCGGCGACGATGCCGTGCTCGCGCAGCCAGGGCCCAAGGCTGCTGGCATCGTCGCTGGTCAGGATCCTGATTCCCTGTGAAAGGGCCTGTCGCGATGACGGCGCCGCCGCCGTCTCGACGAGCAGCACGTGGCTGTAGCCGGTCCTGTCGTCGCTTGGGCTGCCGTCGCTCAAGGTGAATTGCGGCGCCAGATGTCCGGCGAGCGGCAGATCCCTTGATACGAGCCCGGGGCCGAGCAGAGGCTTCTTCACCTCGAGCTTCACGGGCGCGTTCTCGCGAGCCTCGCCGGCGGCAAGTCCCGCTTCGGTCGCCTTGGTGTTGATCACGCCGCCCAGCCGAATGGCGAGCTCGATGAATTCGCGCACATGGGGCAGGCGTTCGCTCTGATAGGTGTCGAGCACACCGGAATCTGCGGCGCCCCGTATGACCGCGTCGAGCTTCCAGGCGAGGTTCGCGGCATCGCGGATGCCGGCGCACATGCCTTGGCCGAGGAAAGGCGGCGTCTGGTGCGCAGAATCGCCTGCGAGCAGCAATCGACCGTTGCGCCATTGTTGTGCGATCACGGAATGAAAGGTGTAGACCGCCGCGCGTTCGAGCTCGGCATCCTCAGGCGTGATCCAGCGTGACAGCAGCTCCCACACTTTCGCCGGCTGCGCCACGTCGTTCGAATCCTCGTCCGGCAGCACCGTGATTTCCCAGCGCCGCCGCGCGCCGGTGCCGCGCACATAAGTCGCCGGCCGCCTGGGATCGCAATGCTGGAGGCTGTAGTCGCCGAGGTCATCGCGGTCGCGCTTGAGCAGGACGTCAATGACCAGCCAGCGCTCGTGGAACCCGAGGTCGTCCATGCCGGAGCCGATAAAGCGGCGCACCAGCGAGCGGGCGCCGTCACAGCCGACCACATAGCCGGCCCGAACCCCGCAGAGCCTCCCGTTCGTGAGGTCCTCGTAGCGGACGCGCACGCCATCCTCGTCCTGATCGAGCGCGAACACGTCGCACCGGTTGCGCAGGCTGACGTGTGGCCAGCGGGCGAGCCCTCGGGTCAATACGTCCTCCAGATCCGGCTGGTGGAAGCGGTAGCTGAGATGCCAGCCCATCGGCGTTAGCGTCCGTGGACGGGACCAATCCAGCAGCATGCGGCCGTCGGCATCGAGAAAGAGCATCCCCGGGCTGAGAATGACGTGCGGCAGAATCGCGTCGGCGAGGCCGATCGTCTGAAACACGCGCATGCATTCGTCGTCGAAATGCACCGCGCGCGGCAGATGATAGGTCCGCGCCTCGCGCTCCAGCACCAACGTCCGCACGCCGCAGAGGCCGAGCAGATTGGCGAGCGTGGCACCCACCGGGCCGCGGCCGACGATCACGACATCAAATTCTTCGAGGGCGGATTTATCTTGCATGGGGTTATCTCTTTCCCAGCCGGTGCCGCCCCTTCAATGCCGGCGCGCCAAGTGTCCGCCCAGCGGACGACCTCCGCCACATCCGGCTTGTCCGCCAGCCGGACATTTCCGCAATGGCGCTACTTCGGGCCTGCCTGCCTTGGCTACCTAACGTCAGGAAAAAAAGTGCAGGTTGTCGATCGAGGCAGCCGCAGAGGAGGAACGATGCTGAAATGCGCGGGAGTGGCGTGCCTTGCAATCCAAATGTTCATGGTGTCGGCTTCTGCCGCGGACATCAACGTGGGAATCCTGCTGTCCACGACAGGTCCGGCCGCAGCGATTGGAAATGCGGAGCGCAATGGGACCAGCTTTGGCCCACCCGAAATCGCAGGCCACAAGGTCAACTACCTGTTTCTGGACGAAGCCTCGGACAGCACCGCGGCCGTTGCGGCGATGCGGAAGCTGTTCCAGGGCAGCAGTATCGATATCCTCGTCGGTCCGACCACGACGCCCGGATCTTTCGCGGTCATCGATCCCGCGGTCGAATACCGGCTTCCCGTGATCACGCTTGCCCCCGTCAACGCTCTGGTGGCTCCGGTCGACGCGCGAAGGCGCTGGATATTCAAGACGACCACCAACGACGATCACGAAGCGGCGCCGTTGTTCGCGCACATGAAGAAGAGCGGGGTCAAGAAACTCGCCCTGATCGGTTTCGGCGATTCCTACGGTGACGCCTGGAGCAAGGTCAGTGCAGAGATGTGCGCGGCGGCGGGAATCGCGCTCGTCGCCGACGAGAAATATGCACGGACCGATAACAGCGTCGTCGGGCAGATCCTCAAGATCGTTGCCGCCGACCCGGACGCCGTCCTCATTGCAGCCTCCGGCGCGCCCGCGGCGCTGCCGCTGCTTCAGCTTCGCGAGAAGGGATTTGCAGGGAAGGTGTACGGCACGCTCGGCGCCACCTTTGGAGATTTCCGCAAGCTGACAGGCGCTCAAGGTGACGGCATCTTCGTGCCGCTGAGCCCGGCAGTCGGCGCGGCCTCGTTGCCGGATGAGCATCCCGCCAAGAAGGCCGCGCTGGATTTCATTCAGCGCTATGAAGCCAGGTTTGGTCCGGGAAGCCGCAATATCTTTGCAGGGTCCGCCTATGATGCTCTGCTGCTGATCGAGCGGGCTGCACCCGCCGCGCTCAAGAAGGGCGCGCCCGGCACCGCCGATTTTCGCGAGGGCCTTCGCAGCGCGATCGAAGAGCTCCGAGGCGTGGCCGGCTCTCGCGGAGTCTACAATTACGGCCCCAATGACCACACCGGCCTCGACCAGAGTGCGCTGACGCTCGGCCGGCTTGAGAAGGGCGAATGGGTGGCCGTGCGCTAAGGCGGACTTCGGGACGCGAGGGAGAATAGAGGATGCCGGCAATTCCCGGACAACCGGTCTACGACGTCGATCTCTACAGCGATGAGGTCTTGCTCGACCCATACCCGCACTACAGAGCCCTTCGCGAGCTGGGCGCCGTCGTCTGGTTGCCGCGTAATGAGCTTCATGCGGTGGCGCGATTCGACGACGTGCGTGCCGCGTTGCGAAACCCGACCGTGTTCTCGTCGGCACAGGGCGTTGCCGCCAACGACCACGTCAACGACATCTCGCGAGGCACGACGCTGGCGAGCGATGCGCCGCTGCACGATCGGCTGCGCGGGATCATCGCGGCGCCATTGATGCCGCGGGCGCTGGAGGAGATCGCGCCCCAGATCAGGACAGAGGCCCGCCGGCTTGTCGACGATCTGGTCGCCCGCGGCCAGTTCGATGCAGTGTCGGATCTGGCTCAGCACCTGCCGCTGACGATCGTCTCCAAGCTCGTCGGTCTGGAGGATCATGGCCGCAGCAGCATGCTGCGCTGGGCTGCTGCGACCTTCAACGTGCTCGGCACCATGAATGCACGGGCCTGCACGGCACTGAAGGACGTTCAGGAGATGCGCGCCTATCTCGGCGGGGAAGAAATCAGGAGCCGTCTGCGGCCCGGCAGCTGGGGCGACCGCATCTTCGCTGCTGCGGACCGAGGCGAGGTCGAGCCGGAGCGCTGTCCGGTGCTGATGAGGGATTATCTCGGCCCGAGCCTCGATACGACCATCTTCGCAACGGCGAACCTCGTGTTGCTGTTCGGCCGTCATCCCGCGCAATGGGATCTGGTCCGCAACGATCCGGCCCTGATCCCGAATGCGATCAACGAGGCGCTGCGGCTGGAATCGCCGGTTCGGGGATTCACACGCCATCTTGCGGCCGATGCGACGGTTGCAGACCTGACCATTCCGCGCGAGAGCCGGCTGCTGCTGCTGTACGCGTCGGCCAATCGCGACGAGCGAAAATGGCACGATCCGGAACGTTTCGACGTGAGGCGCCGCGCCAACGATCATCTCGGATTCGGCAACGGCACGCACATGTGCGCGGGCCTTCACCTGGCCCGGCTGGAGATGACGGCACTGCTCGAGGTCCTGGTGGAGCGAGTGGCCTCTTTCGAGATCGGGGAACCCGTGCTGGCGCTCAACAACGTGTTGCGTGGCCTGGCTTCCTTGCCGGTTCGGGTGAAGCACGCATAGCCGGCGGTCGTCGCCTGGTGTGGTCGGAGATCTGGAGCAGCTTCAGACTCCGACGTCGATAGCTGCCGCGGCGCTGCGCATCGGATCGACAAAGGTTGCGACGGCTTCCTCGATCCCCAGCGCCGAGCGGATCCAGATGATGGAGATGCAGCCGAACACGACGCCGTCGCGCACGATCGAGACAGCGATCGAGGCCGTCTTGGGGTTGTATTCGCCTTCGCCGCGGATGGCGTAGCCGCGCGCCTGCGTCTCGGCCATCATCCGGTCGAGGCGGGCTTCGTCGAGGAACGGGCGATCATCGGCCTCATCGATGCGGCGGAGATGATTGACGATCAGATCGCGTTCACGCGCGGGGCAGGCGGCGAGATAGGCGCGACCCGCAGACGTGCGCAGCATCGGCAGACGCTTGCCGATCATGCCGCGGTCGATCGAGAGCGGGCTGCGAGAGTGAGTGGTCTCCTGCACCACCATCGCCGCGTTCTCATAGGTGGAGAGATCGACCGGCCAGACTAATTTCTTGCTCAGATCGGCGAGATAAGGCGCCGCCGCCTGGCAGATTACCACGCCGGGATCATAGCCGTCGCCGAGACTCAGTGCGCGCCGGGTGACCCGAAATCGGTCGTCGCTGGCGCTGCGGGCGATGTAACCGAGTTCCTCCAGCGTTTCGAGGAGGCGATAGACGGTGGGCCGGGGGAGATCGAGCGCGCGGGCGACGTCGCCGGCGCGGATGCCGCCGGAGCGGTTAACCTCATGCAGCACGTCGAGCCCCCGCTTGAAGGCGCGGACGCCCTCGGACTGCCGCGGCCTGCCGTTCTGCGTCCGCTCCTTGGACACTTCTCATTTCCTCCCTTGTGGCTCATCGCGGCGTGTCTATCGTCATTGCGAACGCGAAGCGATTGCGGGACGCCACCGTAGGATCGCGCGCGGCCGGTATCAAGTCGCCGCGGTGCGGCCAACGTGATGCCTTCCGGAGGAATTCGATGGAAATCACAGCACTCGGCTATATCGGAATCAGTTCATCCCAGCTCGATCAGTGGAGCCGGATGGCGACCGGGCTGCTCGGGATGCAGCAGGTCGATCGCGGCGGCAAGATGCGCGCCTTCCGCATGGACGACCGCAAGCAGCGGCTGATCGTCGACGGTGGCAGCGATGCCGGCCTTGCGGTGATGGGATGGGAAGTTCCCTCCACGGCCGAGCTCGACCGGTTGGCGGGACGCCTGGAAAGCCATGGCACGAAGGTGGTCCGAGGCTCGCGCGCGCTCGCGGACGAGCGGCATGTCGCCGAGCTGATCGCGTTCACTGACCCCGCCGGCAACCGGCTGGAGGCTTTTTGCAACCCGGAGCTTGCGAGCGAGCCGTTCAGGCCCGGCCGCCCGATCTCGGGCTTCCGCACCGGCGCGCTCGGCATGGGGCATGTCGTGCTCAATGTGGAGGATGTCGAGCAGCTCCTGCCGTTTTATCGTGACGTGCTCGGCTTTCACGTCTCCGATTTCGGGCTGAAGCCTTACGGGCTCTATTTCTTCCACGTCAACGGCCGCCACCACTCCTTTGCGATGGTTGGCTCGGGGCGGAAGGCGATGCATCACTTCATGGTCGAGCTCGGCAGTCTCGACGACGTCGGGCAGGGTTACGACCTCGCGCAGCTGGACGAGGGGCGTGTCGCCTACACGCTGGGCCGGCACACCAACGACCACATGACCTCGTTCTACGTGAATACGCCGTCCGGCTTCTTCATCGAGTACGGCTGGGGCGCGCGGGTCATCGATCCCGAGACCTGGCAGCCGCACGAGACCTTTGATGGTCCCTCGCTGTGGGGCCACGAGCGGCTCCATATGCCCGAAGAGCAGCGCAAACGATTGCGCGACATGCGGCTGGATGCAGCGGCGCGAGGCGTGCGCGTCCCTGACCCGCGCGTGCCGCCGCTGAACTGCGCCTGGCTGGATTCGGTCGTCGCGCGCGAATGATCTGCGGGCCAACAATCAACGACGCGGACTCATCGACGCGCAGCCACAGCCGAATCGACGCAAATTGGAATAGTTCTCGGCGTCGTAGCGCATCGCCACTCGACAATGATCCTGTTGAAGAACCGCCCGCTCCCAGCGGGCCATATCAGTGACACGCACGAATCTGATCAGGTAGAACCACTTCTCTTGGGCCGTCCGCAGCTTCTTCACGAGACTGGCGCATCGGAGCGCGCAAATCCCAGATCATTCAGCATGACTCGCTTGATTCCAGCGAGTAGAGCTCGATCGCGATTTGGCTTGTCATCGCATTCACAGTGCCTGATTGCGGATTTGGGCCTGAGCAAACGTAGGAGGGGCGGTTATTTCGCGGCTCTCGGCGGGACGAGCGCAGGCCATGCCGCGCGCCACAACATTTTCAGGAGCAATGCGAGCACCGTCATCATGGCGAAGCCGCCGATTGCGGGCGCGAAATGCTCGTTCAAGTCTACCCTCTGTCCAAATTCCATCGCGAGCCGTGCTGATTGCAGCAATCCATAGCCGCCAGCCAGCAGAATCAGGGCGTAGATGGCACTGCGCTCGGTCGGGCTGGCCACCTTGCCGAGCTCGGGCAGCAACAGAGCAAGTCCGACGCCGAGCATCGATAGATCGTAGTCATATGCATATGGACTAATCATCGCCGACACTATTGTGGCGGTGCCTAGGAGAAATCGCTGCGAAAATCCACGGGTCGCAACGAGGAAGACAGTTAGCATGACCGCGAGCAAGGCAAGCGCAGCAACGACTACCTGTCCCCAAAAGGCCACCTTGGGGGAGAACCCGGTTGTGGAAAGTGCGGCGTATGCTGAGATCATGCGGAACAACGGATAAAGGCCCTGCTCGAGGTAGCTCGTCGATTCTCGAATTGCGCCGAACCATGCGGTCCAGATCTGCCATCCGAACAGGATTGTGCAGACGAGCGAGCTCGCCAGCACCACGGCCGCAGCGGCCGCGAGCGCGACCCAGCTCCGCATTGCAAGCAGGCAGACGCTGACGGCGATCACGAGGTGTGGCTTGATCGCCATGACGCCAAGCGCAATTCCAGCGAGCAGCGGTCGTCGTTCGATATTGAGGCAGATGAGGCCGATCAGTCCCGCCGTGAGAAAGCCGTTCTGCCCGCAGCCGATGGTGACTGAAAGCGCGGGAAAGAGAACCACCAACACATGCGCAAAATGATCGCGCGCCAGTGCGCGCAGCGTCGCAATATAAAACGCGAGAGTTGACGCGGTGAACAGGAGATAGCCGACTCCGACGGGAAGGAAGGCGAACGGCGCTATCAGCAGACCATATTGGGGTGGATAGGTCCAAGGCATGAAGCTGGGCGCCGCTCCCGCGACCGCGGCCTGCATCTTCAACAACGTCTCGAAATGATAGACCTGCTCGAGATCGCCAATCCAGACACGCTGCGCGACGATGTGAAACGCATCGAAGTCGGCAAGCTCGCGGCTGGCCCAGCCGCCCCAGCGTCCAAACCAGAAGCTCTTGGCCACGATGATCGCGGCCATCGCCGCAAGCACAAGGCGGGCGTAGATCATCCGCTTTGCGGGAAAGAGCCGCACGTGTTCCAGTGATTCGGCGAGCACGCGAAATGACCCCATTGGACTGCTCTCGGAGGAAAGCGACTGGTCATCCAGCGCTCTCGGACTGCAGTTTTCCTGAGCAGGAACCGGTTGTTGCAACCGAGAGGTACATGTGGAAAATTAAGGACTTCTAAATCAATGCGGGCGATGCAGGGAAGGAAGCATCTTCCGCGGCTCAACCCGGCGGCGACGGCCTCGGATGCGAATCGCAATGATAATCGAGGCGAGATAGTCGATGCCCTCGCGGGCGTTGCGGATAACCTCGTGTCCTACATTGTAGCCCACTGCTGACGAGGTGCTCGACCGCGATCCCTGGCCTGGGCTCACGCAGAGGGCCAAGGAAGCCCGCGCCCGACGTTCCCCGGGGGCCGCTGATCCTGCGGACCCGCACTGCTTACAAGGAGCCGTTGCTCGTCGGCCGTGACATGATGTCGTTCAGGATCGGCGACACGGTGGCGGCGTTCTCGCCTGACGGAGCGAGGCTGAAGCCGTAAGCCAGCGGCAATCAGACCTCCGTTAACAATCCCTGGCGAAGCGCCAGCCGGACCAGTTCGATGTCGGACCCAACGCCGAGCTTGTCCTTGATGAGGGAATGCAGGTTTGCCACCGTCTTCGGGCTGACATGCAGCATCTGGGCGATCTCCTCCGTCGTGTTCTCGGCGAGCAGCAGCCGCAGCACCTCGAATTCGCGCGGCGTCAGCACGTCCGCGGCCGAGCACTCGCCGCCGATGCGGCTGAGCGCAAGCTCGTGGTCGATATCGGGACTGATGGCGATCTTGCCGGCGAGCACGTCCTTTACCGCGCGCACCAGGGTCTCGGGCGGGCTGGTCTTGGTAACGTACCCCCTCGCACCGGCGCGGATCGCCTGCACGGCAAAGCCGGCATTCTCGTGCATGGTGAAGACGAGGATTCGTGCGGCCTTGTCCCACTGCCTGATCCGCCTGACGGCCTCGATGCCGCCGATGCCGGGCATGCTGAGGTCCATGATGACGAGGTCCGGCGCTTCGGACTTGTACAGCCGATAGGCTTCCGCGCCGTCGGCTGCCTCAGCGACGACGCGCAGGCCGGGCTGCTTCTGGAGCACGGAGCGATAGCCCTCGCGGACGACGGAATGGTCGTCGACCAGCAGGATGGTGGCATCGGCTGCGCTCATGCGGCGTGCTCCAGGGCCTGCCGATCGGCCGCGAGCGGGATGAACACACGCAACGTGGATCCATGAGGGCCGGTCTCGAAGCTCAGCCGGCCGCGAAGCGCGGCGACACGCTCGCGCATGCCCAGCAGGCCCATGCCGGATTTGACGGCAGTCTCATTCGGGCGGCCGTCGTCCTCGACCGCGAGGGCGATCTCATTGTTGGCCATTGTCAGTTGCAGGCTGACCCTTGTTGCGCCGGCATGCTTGGCAGCGTTGGTGAGCGCCTCTTGCACGATGCGGTAGAGAGTGGCGCTGATGGTGCCAGGCACGCTCTCGAAGGCACCGTCGAACCGGATTTCGAACCGGGTCTGGCCGCGACTGCGGCCGTTCCAACCCGACACCAGACCTTCGAGGCTTGCGACGAGGCCGAGCTCGTCGACGTCCGGTGGCCGCAACCGGAACAGCGCGCCACGCAGCGTCTCCATCATGCCAGTCGCGGTCCGGGCAATGCTGTCGCACTCTCCGAGCAATCCGGGGCAGTCCTGCGCCGCGGTCTGGCGGGCGGATGCGGCAAGCGCGCGGATCGCGGCGAGCGACTGGCCGAATTCGTCATGCAGCTCGCGCGCGAGATGGCGGCGCTCCTCGTCCTGAAGCGCGATCAGCTTCCGTGTCAGCTCGTTGCGTTCGGCAAGCGCGATATCGAGGCTTTCGGCGAGTTGGTTGAAGACGTCACGGATGGCGGAGAGCTCGGCGAGATCGAATGGCGGCAGCCGCGTCGTGAGGTCTCCGGTGGCAATGCGCTCGAGGCCTTTGCCGATCAGCCGGGTGGGGCGCAGGGCGCGGGCGAGTGCGGCATAGACCAGTGCGCAGAGCAGCGGCAGCGCGATTGCAAGCGCGATCATCAGTCGCCCCGCCTCGTGCCAGGCTTCCGCCGTCTGTACGGCCGGATCGACCGAAACCACGGTCTCGCCGAGGTTCGTTCCGCGCACAATGACCGGTCGTACTGCCTCCCGGCCGGGATCGAACAGGCTCCGATAGAAGGCGACGAAGGCTTGCGGCGGCGGGCTCGCGGGGGCAGGCGCGCCACTGCAGAAGCGCTGGAGGATGTCGCCTCTCGTGCCGCGGAATGCCAGACACAGGCCGGGTGTCATCACATAGGCCGAAACAGGATCGAGGTTCGGAAAGTCGGAGCGCGGGTTGGCCACCCACTGAACCTTGCCCTGTTGCAACTCCAGCGATTTCGCCACGATGGCGGCGATGCCGTCGATGCGCGCATGCGCGGCCCGGTCGGCCGATACGAGGAAATAGGCGGAGATCGCAGCGAAGCAGACGGCCGATATCCCGGCCACGAGCAACGTCAGACGGACCTTGAGATCGAACCTCGGGCGATTCCACATCGGCAGGCACCTGGTGCGAACGGGTTTGTCGCTTTCCGCATTAAAGGGCAGAACGCATGCGGCGGAAAGCGTTCCCGCTGTGCCGCACTGCAGCGTCGTGAAATTTTCCCGGCGCTTGTCGGGACGGTTGCGGCTGCGTCGCCCTCAGTGCCCGATCCAGATTTGCGGCCGTCCCATCCTGCGAGGTCCGTTCATGCATTGCTCTCGCCTGATTCTCTCCGCCTTTCTCCTCTTCGTCCTTTCTTGTTCGCCGGCCGATGCCGAGAGCGCTATTGGCGTAGCCATGGATGATTTCAGCTATACCGATACTTCGGGCGAGCCGACCAACCAGACCGCCGCTCACGAGCGGCGGCTGGCCGCGTTCATGGCCGCGCTTCGAAGGGACATCGCTGCGGACTCGCGCTATCGGCTGGTGCCGTCCACCCGGGACGGCGCGGCGTTCAAGGTCATCGGCGGCATTCAGAAGACGAGCACGCTGGTGCAATGGGCCAAGGTCGCCGTGATCGACGTCGGCGCCAAGAAGCTCGTGATGGACAAGCTTTACAGCTTCCGCGGCGACAACGATGAATCCTGGGAGCGCGCCGAGATCTTCCTGTCCCGCGAGATACTGGCCGCGCTCGCAACGCCAGTGCCGGTCGCGCTGGCGGTGTTCGATTTCGAGCTGGAGGATACGACCGGCGCGTCGGCGGAGGCATCGGCGACTTCAGACGCGTCATACATGGCCGAGGTCTCCGGCAGCGTACGCGAAGCGCTGGGTCAATCCGGCCGCTACCGCATCGTCGATGTCAGCGGCGTGCGCGGCGAGGCGGGGAAGGGGCGTGCCTTGCGCGACTGCGGCGGATGTGAGGCGGCGATTGCGAAAGAGCTCGGCGCGGATCAGTCGCTGATCGGCGTGGTGCGGCGGGTCAGCCGCACCGAATACACGCTCGGCTTCCAGGTGCGCGATGCCAGGACTGGGGCGGTGCTGGCGCGCGGCGACAGCGGCCTGCGCTTGGGCGCGGACTATTCGTGGAAGCGCGGTGCGGTGCGGCTGGTCAGGGACCGATTGATCGAGGGGCAGCAGGTCAACGACGCTCCTAGAAAGTAAGCTGCACTTTCATCGACTGCGCGCGGTCGCTGGCGAGCTCAAAGGCCGCGACCGCATTCTCGAACGTCATGGCAGCCGTGATCAAAGGTTTGACGTCGATCAGGCCTTCTCCCATCAGCCGCACCGCCAGCTCGAACTCCCGATCGAAGCGGAAGGTGCCACGGAGCTGCAATTCCTTCGCGACGATTGAATCGATCGGCAGCGTCATCTCGCCGCCGAGGCCGAGCTGCACCAGCGTCGCGCCCGGCCTGAGCAGGTCGAGCGCGGTGCGGAGCGCCGCCTGATTACCTGAAGCTTCGAACAGCGTGTCGAACACGCCCTTGCCGGCGCGCCACGGATCGAGGGCTGCGCCATTGGCCGCGACGTTGATGGCGTCGGTGGCGCCGAGCTTCTTCGCAACCGCGAGCGGCGCTTCGGCGACATCAGTCGCCACGATCTCGGACGCGCCGCCGAAGCGCGAGACCACAATCATCAGCGCGCCAATCGGGCCGCAGCCGGTGATCAGCACGCGCTTCCCGAGCAGGGGGCCCGCCTGCTTGCCGGCATGCAGGCATACCGCCAGCGGCTCGGCCACCGCGGCTTCCGCAAGCGAGAGCTTGTCCGCGATCGGCACGGCCTGCGTCGCGTCGACCGTGATGAATTCGCGAAAGCCGCCCTGCACGTGGGGGAAGCGCATCGCGCTGCCGAGGAAGCGCATGTCGAGGCACTGGTTGCGCATGCCTTCCTGGCAATGCAGGCACTGGCCGCATGGTCTGCTCGGATTGACCGCGACGCGCGTGCCGGGCTTCACATTGGTGGCGCCGTCACCGACATCGGCCACCACGCCGGCGATCTCGTGCCCCAGCGCCATCGGCTGCTGGATGCGGACCACGCCGAAGCCACCGTGATGATAGTAGTGCAGGTCCGAGCCGCAAATGCCCCCATTGGCGATTTTGACGCGGACTTCTCCCGGGCCGGGCATCGCATCCGGATAATTGTCAATCCGGAGATCCTTCGGTGCATGGATGACGACGGCGCGCATGGCTTGCTCCCTGGACTTCGAGATTACATCGCGGCGATCATGCCGCCATCGACATAGATGATCTGGCCGTTGACATAGGTGGACGCGTCCGATGCCAGGAAGATCGCGGCGCCCACCAGCTCGTCCGGCTTGCCCCATCGTTTCGACGGGATGCGGCCCATCAGCCAGTTGTTGAAGTCGGCGTTGTTGACCAGCGCCTCGTTCATGTCGGTCAGCATGTAGCCGGGCCCGATCGCGTTGGCCTGGATGCCGTGCTGGGCCCATTCCACCGCCATCGAGCGGGTCAGGTTCCTGATGCCGCCCTTGGCCGCGGTGTAGGGCGCGATGGTGGGCCGCGCCAGCTCGCTGCCGAGCGAGCCGATATTGATGATCTTGCCGTGCTTGCGTGGAATCATGCGCTTGGCCGCCTCGCGGCCGATCACGAAGGCGCTGGTGAGATTGGTCTCGATCACCTTGCGCCACTCGTCGGTGGTGAATTCTACCAGTGGCTTGCGGTGCTGGATGCCGGCATTGTTGACGACGATGTCGACTGCAAGACCTTCGCGGTCGAAACGCTCGAAAGCGGCGAGGATAGCCGGCTCGTCGGTGACGTTGAAGGGCGCGCCTTCGGCCTTGTGCCCTGCGCTGCGAAACTCGGCGACGGCCTGCTCGACGCGCTTGGGAACGACGCCGTTTACAATGATCCTGGCGCCTGCTTTGGCCATGCCTTCGGCAATGGCACGGCCGAGGCCACGAGAGGAACCGGTCACGAGCGCGGTGCGGCCGGAAAGATCGAAGAGGGACGTGCTCATCTGGCGAAATCCTCAGACGTTGGAGCGGCGCACGGTGAGATCGCTGCGCTCGAAGACAGCAGGCAGGAGGTCGACGCCCAGGCCGGGTCCTTCCATCGGATAGACGTAGCCATCCTTGATGGCAGGCATCGTGGTGACGAGCTCATTGTACCAGCCCTTGTAGAAGGCGCGCACCGATTCCTGGATCAAGGTGTTGGGCTGGCTGAACGACATGTGGATGGCGGCGATGAAGCCGATCGGGCCGATGCAATCGTGCGGTGCGAAGGGTCGGTGATAGGTCTCGGCCATGGCCGCGATCTTGCGGCCCTCGGTGAGGCCGCCGGTCCAGCAAAGATCCGCCATCACCACGTGCATGGCGTCGCGGTCGAGCATGTCCTTGTAGGGGAAGCGCGAGCCCAGCGTCTCGCTGGCACAAACCCAGACGTCGGTCGAGCGCGCATACTCGGCGAGCGCCTGGGGCGAGTTCATGCGGATCGGGTCTTCGTACCAGGTCGGCTTGTAGGGTTCGAGAGCGCGCGCGATCTGCTTGGCAGTCGGCAGATTCCATAGCGAGTGAAGCTCGACCATGATCTCCATCTTGTCGCCGACGGCCTTGCGGATCTTCTCGAACGGCTCGATCGCCTGCTTCATCTGCGCTGCGCTGATGTAGAGCCCCTTGTTCTCCTGTGCGGCCGGATCGAACGGCCAGATCTTCATTGCGGAGATGCCACTCTCCAGCAAGCTCTCGGCCAGCGCATCGGCGCGCGTCATGAATGCATCGAGATCCTCGTAAGGACCCTTGGAGGCGCCGAGATTCCAGTTGGCAACCGGGCTGATATTGGTCGAGCGGACATATTGCGTGCCGGCGCAGGTGTTGTAGATGCGCTGCTTGTCCCGGCAGAGGCCGCCGAGCATCTGGTGCACCGGCTGGCCGCAGACCTTCCCGAACAGATCCCACAGCGCGATATCGATGGCGGAGGCGGCACGGTACTCGACGCCGGTCGACGACTGCGCCATCGGCAGGTTCAGCATGTCGCGATGAATCGCCTCGATGTGCAGGGGATTGCGGCCGAGCAGCCGGCCTGCAAAGGTGTCGTGGATCTGCGCCTCGACTGCGCCTGCGCCGTAAAAGGTCTCGCCGAGTCCGATCATGCCGGTATCGGTGTGGATGCGGACCCAGATGACGTTGGAGAACTCTTGCGTGCGCAGTGTCTCGATCGACGTGATCTTCACGGCAACAACCCTCCCGTCGGGGCGCATAAGCGGCCCTTGTCGTCATTTCCGCGCCATCAGTTGCGGCTGATCGCGGAGTCTTACGCCCGCTTGTAATATATCACAACATGTTTTAAGGGGCGCCAACAGCGCACTGTCCACGGTGCGTCGCAACGAAAACGCGGGCTGACGGGAGGATGAGATGGCACGGCGCAAGCGCGCACTCCAGGTGGTGAGGAACGAGGGTGACACCGGAGGCCGGCCGTCCCGTAGCAACCGTCTCAACTTCTTCGAGTTGGCCTATCAGAGGATCGAAGAGCTCCTGGTTCATTGCGAGCTCAAGCCCGGCCAGTTCATGACCATGCTGGAACTGCAGCAAATCACCGGTTTCGGCCGCACGCCGGTGCACCACGCCGTCAATCGTCTCTCGGCCGACACGCTCATCATCATCCGGCCCCGTCATGGCCTGCACATCGCCCCGATCGATCTGGCGCGCGAGCGCATGCTGCTCGGCCTGCGCCGCGACATGGAGCGCTTCGTGGTCCGCCTTGCGGCCGATCGTGCGAACCTGTCGCATCGCAATCAGGCGCTGCACATCGAACGTCTGCTGCGCGAGCGTCGCGCCAGCCTGACCCTCGATGAATTCAACAGCCTCGACCGCCGCATCGACGCGCTGGTGCTGGAGGCTGCCGGCGAGCCCTTCTTGGTGCATACGATGCGGCCACTGCACACGCTGTATCGCCGCATCGGCTACATCCATCACCGCTTCATGCCGGGGCAGGCGGATCTGTCGGGCACGATCGATCATCATCTCGCCATTCTCGCAGCTGTCGCCAGTCGCCGCGTCGAGGAAGCGGTCAAGGCGAGCGATGCCCTGATCGACTACATGGGCGAAATGTTCACGGGCATGGAGGCGGGCATCGATCCGCGCTTGCTCGATTGCAGCATCGAGCCGCTGCTCGGCGCGTAGTGAGTTTTGCAGAGAGGACAAAAAAATGTCAACGATGGCGGTGCCACAACCGACCCCGAGCGAAGCCGCGGTCCGCTACCTCATCACGAACTACAGCCCCAAGGGCAACAAGGTCGGCTGGCTGATGATGGCCTCGATCCTGGTCGAGGCCTGGGATCTCTACTCGATCGCTTTCGTGCTGATCTTCATCAAGGAACAGTACAATCCCGATCCGCTGATGCTCGGCCTTGCCGCAGCGGGCACGCAAGGCGGGGCACTCATCGGCGCGCTGCTCGGCGGCTGGTTGTCCGACAAGATCGGCCGCCGCGTCATGTTCCTGGTCACGATGGTGATGTTCATCGTGCTCGCTCTGGCACAGGCCTTCGTGCCTGATGTCGCCTGGCTGGTCGTGATCCGCTTCCTGCTCGGAATTCCGCTCGGTTCGGACATCTCGACCGGCTACACCTACATCATGGAATCCATGGCCAAGGGCGAGCGCGAGGTCATGGGCAATCGCTGGCAGTTCATGTTCGCGGTTGGCGAGGTTCTGACAATCGGCGTCATCGTGATCTTCCTCCTGGTCGACATGAACCACGAGATGCTGTGGCGCGTGACGCTGGGTCTCGGCGCGGTGCCGGCACTGATCATTCTGATCATGCGCCATGACGTGCCGGAGACGGCGGTGTGGCTGGTGCAGAAGGGACGCTACCGCGAGGCCAAGCAGGTCGCGCGCGAGATGTTCAACGACAATCTGGATATGCTCCCGGATCGGGATGTCGTGGTTCCGAAGACCAGCACCCGTGCGTTCCTGGCCGATCTCAAGAAGGATCCGATCCGCTGGCGTGCCACGCTGTACGGCTGGATCGCCTGCTTCGCGCAGGCGAGCGAGTTCTCGACGTTCGCGTTCTACCTGCCGGTGCTGTTCGCCATGGTGGGCGTCTCGACGATCCTCGGCAACAATCTGGTCACGATGGCACTGTTCTCTTTTGCTGCGTTGTCGGGATGGGTCGGGCCGCTGCTGACGCCGAAGATCGGCCATCGCGGCATTGCCATTGCGGGCTTCTCGATCGTGCTGGTCTCGCTGCTGGTCGCCGCTTTTGCGCTTTACACCGGCAACACGATGTTGCTGCCGTTTGCAGCCGCCGGCATGCTCTGGGGGCACTATTGGGATGCATCGAACTGCATGACGATTCCGACCATGGTCGCCCGGCCACAATATCGCGGCACCGCCAGCGGCTTCGCCTACATGTTCGTGAAGCTGCCGTCGTTCCTGGCGATCTTCCTGTTCCCGACGCTGTTCGCGGCGATCGGACAGGCCAACGCCACCCTGTTCGTTGCAATCTTCCCGGTGATCGGATTGCTCGCCGCGATCTTCATCCTGCCGGAAGTCTACGGCTACGAGAACGACTGACGAGGCAGGGAGTGGTCGCGGCGTCATCGCCGCGACCGGGGGGTATCCAAGATTTCGCGCCGGCGATTACGGGCTCAGGAAGATCGGGTCTATACCGGTCCCATGGCCGAGCAGTCCGATCGCCTGCAGCTGAGCGCTGTGGAGATCGATCTCCACGATCGCGAGCAGGGTGAGCAAGACCATTGCGGACACGACCAGCAGAGGATGGGCCGTCTGGATGTGGATCTCGGGCGGTCCGGTGAGGTTCCGAAGCGCGCGGCGCAAGAGGGAGCTCCGCGCCAATGCCTTCGATTGAATCTGCATGACGAACCTTCCTTGCCGCGCCGTATCCACCCGATTGGTGACCTTCGCGATAACTGCAGATCCTAGCCGCAGCCTCGCCGGAAGCATTGACCCACCGCAAACGGCTTTACTTGGCTCCGAAAGCTGCGCTTCGGCCGCCACTACCTGATGGCCGCTGCCAACGCCGCGATCAGGGCAGGCGGCGTCACCAGCAGGCCGAGCTTGAGGAACGGCCAGGCGCCGACCTCGATCTTCTCCCGCCGGAGCGCGACCAGCCAGAGGATGGTGGCAAGCGATCCGGTCACCGACAGGTTGGGGCCGAGATCGACACCAATCAGGATGGCGCTGACGACCGATGCAGGCAGATGATCGCTGGCGGCGACCGAACCGGCGACGAGGCCGACGGGAAGGTTGTTGGCGATGTTGTCGGCGAGCGCCGTGGCGATGCCGACGCTCCAGGCGGCCTGGGGCACCGATTGCGCGACGGCCTGGTGCAGCAGGGCGCTGAGCTGTGCGATCACGCCCGTCTTCACCAGCGCTTCCACCATGACAAAGAGCCCACCGACCAACGGCAGCACGCTCCAGGACACGCCGCGCAGTACGGGCAAAGGCGATTGCCGACTGATCAGCAGCACGATGGCCGCCGTGACCACGCCGCAGATGAAGGTCGGCAGGCCCAGCTGCTTGTCCCGCGCAGACGCAGTGACAAGCACGACGCCGATCGCAACGATGCCGATCGCCGTCAGCTTGCCGCCGCGCCCGAGTTCCGGGTGCGGCACGCTGCGCGCGATCGTCTCTTCCTTGAGGGCGCGGTGCTGGGTCAGGCGCAGCACGACATAGGTCAGCAGGATCGACGCCGCCGAGGGAAGGGCGAACAGGCGCAGCCATTCCGTAAGCTGCGGCATGCGCGCGCCGAATACGACGAGATTGGCCGGATTGGAGATCGGCAGCACGAAGCTCGCGGCATTGGCAATGAACGCGCAGACAAAGAGATAGGGTAGGGGTTTTGCGCCGGCCGCGCGCGTCGCGGCATAGACGGCCGGTGTCAGCACGATCGCCGTGGCATCGTTCGAGAGCAACACGGTCACGACCGTGCCGACGAGATAGATCAGCAGGAACAGCCGCTGCGGCGAGCCACGCGCATATTCCACCGCAATCGCGGCTAGGTAATCGAACAGGCCTTCGAGCCGCGCCAGCTCGGCGATCAGCATCATGCCGATCAGGAAGAGATAAACGTCAACGCCTTTCTCGATGCCTGTCAGCGCGTCCAGCCAGGGCAGCAAACCAAACAGCAGTAGCGAGCCGGCGCCGATCACGGCCCAGAGCGCCTCGGGCAGGCGAAATGGCCGGACGATGACGCCTGCGGTCGCGATGGCGATGATGCTCCAGGTCCAGATGGCATCAGAGGGCACGGTCGGCAAGTCGATCTCCAGAATCCGGCCCTGACTAACGCGTCCCGGGGTGAACCGCCAGCATCAAGACGGCGACGTCCATGCTGTGGTCACGACCTGCCAAACACTCGGCTGTCGTGCCGGACAAGCGCAAGCACAGATTCGGGACGACGGCATTTTGCCTTGTTCACATTCACCGCGCCACTGACAGCTTCTCCGTGATCGCCTTGCGCAATATGCGCGAGAGCGACTCCACGGAATAGGGCTTCTGGATCAGCTCGAAGCCGCGATGGGCGCTTTCGGCGAGCACGTTGCTGTAGCCGCTGGTGAGCACCACCGGCAGCCCCGGATAGCGCTCGCGGATAACGCCGGCAAGCTCGACGCCGTTCATGCCGGGCATGATGACGTCGGAGAACACGAGGTCGACGGCGAATTCGTTCTCGCCGAGGATCGCCAGCGCCGCATTGGCATTGGCGACCCGGCGGACGACATAGCCGAGATCCTCCAGGAGTTCGGTGGAGAAGCGGCCGACCTCATCGTTGTCCTCGACAACAAGCACGCGATAGCCGCGCCCGGTGGTCGCCGCCTCGTGGGTCAGCGATGCGACCTCCTTGTCCGTCGCGGGGCTTTGTGCTTGCGGCAGATAGATGGTGAAGGTGGCGCCTTCGCCTGGCACGCTCATCACAGCGATGTCGCCTTCGGACTGTTTTGCGAAGCCGAAGGCCTGGCTGAGACCGAGCCCAGTACCTTTGCCGACCTCCTTCGTCGTGAAGAAAGGCTCGAAGATCGATTCGAGATGTTCCGGCGCGATGCCGCTGCCGGTATCGGTGATCGAGATCGCGACATAATCGCCGCCGCGCGCCGGTTGCGCGCGCAGGCTCGGGATTCCAGAGACCTTGCGCACGGCGATGGTGAGGTGCCCTTCGCCATCCATGGCGTCGCGGGCGTTGATTGCAAGGTTGATCAGCGCTGTCTCGAACTGGGCGATGTCGGCCATGGTGAAGCAGTCGGCGTCCTGGACCTCCACCGCGATCTCGATGCGGCCGCCGACCAGCGGCCGAACCAGCTGCGCCACGCCTTCAACCTGGCTCCCGACGTTGAATATCTGCGGCTTCAGCGGCTGCCGGCGCGCGAACGCGAGAAGCTGTGCGGTCAGCTTTGAGGCGCGCTCGACCGTCTCGGAGATGGCGTCGACATAGCGGCGGCGGCGCTCCTCGGCCAGCTCGCGACGGCGCAGGAAGTCGGTCGCCGACCGGATGATGGTGAGAAGATTATTGAAGTCGTGCGCGACGCCGCCAGTGAGCTGGCCGATCGCCTCCATCTTCTGCGACTGCCGCAGCGCTTCCTCGCCGCGACGCCGCTCGGTGATGTCGACCGCCTCGGGCACCGCGCCGGTGATGTTGCCGTGGCGGTCGAGCACCGGGCGCATGCCGAACTCGAAATCGCGCTCGCCGACGGGAAGGCGCAGGCGCATCTCCAGCCGGACCGCTTCGCCTCTCAGCACGGTGTGGAAGGCCTCGCGCACCAGTGCGCTCATGCCTTCTGTCGCGCTGAACCAGGGCGTCTCCCACAATGGCTTTCCGATCACATCCGAAGAGCTTGCCTTGATGCCATCCAGCGCGGTCTTGTTGGCGTAGAGCAGTTCACCCTTGAGGTTGACGAGGCCCTGGTACTGATTGCTGGTCTCCAGGATCGCGCGCAGCCGCGCCTCGTTCGATTCGAGCTCGGCGGTGCGTTCGGCGATGCGCTGTTCCAGCGTTTCGTTGAGCTGCCGCAGCTCGATCTCGGCCTGCTTGGCCACGGTGATGTCGTGGGCGACGCCGATGAAGCCGATATGCTTGCCGGTCGGGTCCCAGCGGGGCTGCGATTCCGATCGCAGCCACCGCCACTCGCCGCTTGCATTCCTGTAGCGCGCTTCCAGCACGAAAGGCTTGAGGGATGCTTCGCCTTCGACGGATTGCTGGAGAACGCGCGGCAGGTCGTCGGGATGCAGCACCTTGCGCCAGTCGAAATCGATGGCCTGTTCGTAGGGCAGGCCGACGAAATCGACATAGGCCCGGTTGGCGAAGGACCGCTTGCGGTCGAGCTTGGTGACCCAGATCGGCACCGGCGCGCTGTCGGCGATCAGCCGAAAACGCTCCTCGCTCTCGCGCAGCGTCTCGCGCGCCAGCGCCTGGTCGGTGATGTCGATATGGGCGCCAACGAGGCGGATGGCTCGGTCGTCCTTGTCGCGCTCGATCTTGGCGACCACCCGGATCCAGCGGGTCTCGCCGTCGCTGGGGCGGACGATCCGGTATTCGGCGCTGTAGTCTTCGCTCGCCCCAGCGAGAGCATCGAAGAAATGCTTGACGGTGGCGTCGCGGTCGTCGGGATGGATACGGTTGACCCAGTCTTCGTGCGACTCGTCGGCGGCTTCGGGCGGCAGGCCGTGGATGATCAAATACTCGGGCGAGCGACGGTTCTTGAAGCCTTCGCGGAAATCGACCTCGACGCCGCCGACCTTGCCAATGCGCTGGATGCGCGCCAACTCGGCTTCGCGCTCCTGAAGTGCGCGATAGGCATTATCGCGCTCGCGCGCGACGTCTTCGAGGTGTTGGCGCAGCCTTTCGGCGGCGACGGTCTCGGGCAAGGAGTCTTTCAAGGCATCGGCCGTTGTGATGCGGAAGCGCACGTGCCAGACCGATATTCACACAGACGGAGCGTGATAGCCATTGCCGAGAGGACGTGTGTGGCGGGAAAATGCGGATTTGCAGGATCGGCTAAAGTACGGCTTACCAACGCCGGTCCGTCAATTTTGTTCCAGGAACTGGAACGAACAGCCGGCGGATGCGTCTTCGCGAGGCGCAATACCAGCTTCCATGAAGCTCCCCTTTCCGAAGAGGCTAAATCTTGAAGCTCTTTGTCTGCCAGGCCTGCGGCAACGTCCTCTATTTCGAGAACTATGCCTGCGAACGCTGTGGCCATCGGGTCGCCTTCCTGCCGGAGAAGGAGACGATGTCGGCGATCGAGCCTGACGGAGAGGCCTGGAGGATATTGGCCAGCAACGGCGAAAGCCGGATGCTGTGCCGGAATGCCGAGTACGATGCCTGCAATTGGTTGATCGACGCGGCCGATACCACCGGCTATTGCCGCGCCTGCCGCCACAATGGGATGGTGCCGAACCTCTCCGATCCGGCGCAACTCGCCGGCTGGCGCGAGTTGGAGGTGGCGAAACACCGCCTGTTCTATTCCCTGATCCGCTGGCGGCTGCCGCTACGGACCCGGCAAGACGACCCCGAGCATGGTCTGACCTTCAATTTCCTCGCCGACGATCCGCACAGCGGCGAGAAGGTCATGACGGGCCACGACAACGGCCTGATCACGATCGCGCTGACCGAGACCAACGATATCGAGCGCGAGCGGCGGCGGCTGGAGATGGGCGAGCCCTACCGCACGCTGCTCGGTCACTTGCGTCACGAGGTCGGACATTATTTCTGGGACGTGCTGGTGCGCGACGGCGGCAAGCTTGCCGAATGCCGCGCGGTATTCGGTGATGATTCCACCGACTACGGTCAGGCCTTGCAGCGTCACTATGCCGAAGGCGCGCCGGCGGACTGGCAGCAAAACTACGTCTCGGCCTACGCCACCATGCACCCCTGGGAAGACTTCGCCGAGACCTGGGCGCACTACCTCCACATCGTCGACACCCTGGAGATGGCTGGCGAGTTTGGCATGGAGGTGCGGCCCAAGGTGGACCGCGACGGGGAGTTGACGGCCCGGATCCGGTTCAATCCTTACGAGGCCAGAGACGTCCAGGCGCTCATCGACGCATGGCTGCCCTTCACCTTTGCCATGAACAGTGTCAACCGCGCCATGGGCCTGCGCGACCTCTATCCTTTCATCCTGTCGCCAGCCGTGGTCGCAAAGCTGGGCTTCATTCACACGTTGGTTCGGGACGTGGCTAAGTCCAAGTCCAACGCCGGGATGGCGTAGGCTTCCGGGGTCGCCGCCCGGTCCCAAGCCCGTCTCGGTCTTGCGCTGGCACGCTGGATGCGGGCCGGATTTAGACCGTTGCCTCTGGCCCATTTTGATGTACCACGGGAGCTACACGGCCATCCCATGGGCCCAACGGCCAGGGGAATGGTCCCGCCCAAGGTCGAGACTCAAGAAAAGCATGTTCAAACGCATTCTGATCGCCAATCGCGGCGAAATCGCCTGCCGGGTCATGAAGACCGCGCGCCGCATGGGAATTCAGACGGTTGCGGTCTATTCCGAGGCCGATCGCGACGCCCTCCATGTCGAAATGGCCGACGAGGCCGTGCTGATCGGCCCGCCGGCCGCCGCCGAGAGCTATCTGGTGATCGAGAAGATCGTCGAGGCCTGCCGCAAGACAGGCGCCGAGGCGGTGCACCCGGGCTACGGCTTCCTGTCCGAGCGCGAGGCGTTTCCGCGCGCGCTGGAAGCCGCCGGCATCGTCTTCATCGGCCCGAACCCCGGCGCCATCGCCGCCATGGGCGACAAGATCGAGTCGAAGAAGGCGGCTGCCAAGGCGAAGGTCTCGACTGTCCCCGGCTATCTCGGCGTCATCGAAGACGACAAGCACGCGGTGCGGATCGCCGATGAGATCGGTTATCCCGTGATGATCAAGGCCTCCGCCGGCGGCGGCGGCAAGGGCATGCGCATCGCGCATTCGAAGGCCGAAGTCGCCGAAGGGTTCAACCTCGCCAAGGCCGAGGCCAAGGCCTCGTTCGGCGACGACCGCGTCTTCGTCGAGAAGTTCATCGTCGATCCCCGCCACATCGAGATCCAGGTGCTGGGCGACAAGCATGGCAACGTGATCTATCTCGGTGAGCGCGAATGCTCGATCCAGCGCCGCAACCAGAAGGTCATCGAGGAGGCGCCGTCGCCGCTGCTTGATGAGGCCACCCGACGCAAGATGGGTGAGCAGGCGGTCGCACTGGCCAAGGCCGTGAACTACGACTCCGCCGGCACCGTCGAGTTCGTCGCGGGGCAGGACAAGAGCTTCTACTTCCTGGAGATGAACACGCGTCTCCAGGTCGAGCATCCCGTCACCGAGCTCGTCACCGGAATCGATCTCGTCGAGCAGATGATCCGCGTTGCCGCCGGCGAGAAGCTCGCCATCGCACAGAAGGACGTCACGCTGACGGGCTGGGCGGTGGAATCGCGCCTTTACGCCGAAGATCCGTTCCGCAACTTCCTGCCCTCGATCGGACGCCTGGTGAAATATCGCCCGCCGGCCGAAGTCAGCAAGGACGGCATCACCATCCGCAACGATACCGGCGTGCAGGAAGGCGGCGAGATCTCGATCCACTACGATCCGATGATCGCCAAGCTCGTCACGCATGCGCCGTCGCGCGCGGCCGCGATCGAGGCGCAGGCGACCGCGCTTGATTCGTTCTACGTCGACGGCATCAGGCACAATATCCCGTTCCTGTCGGCGCTGATGCATCATCCGCGCTGGCGCGAGGGACGACTTTCGACCGGATTCATCGCCGAGGAATTCCCCAAGGGCTTTGCAGTGCGCGTGCCCGAAGGCGAGGTCGCACGGCGGATCGCCGCGGTCGGCGCCGCCATCGATCACGTGCTTGGCGAGCGCAAGCGGCAGATCTCCGGACAGATGGGTGGGCGCGTCGTGCAGCGAGAGCGGCGCCGCGCGGTCTGGCTGGATCGCCAGGAGATTCTGCTCGAGGTGGCGCGCGAGGGCGATGCTATCGCGATCCGCTTCATCGATTCCGACGGCAAGGCTGGCAATGCGCATCTGTTGCAGTCACCGTGGAAGCCGGGCGATCCGGTCTGGCAGGGCACCATCGACGGCCACCTCGTCGCGGTGCAGGCGCGCCCGATTGCGAACGGCGTTCGCCTCGCCCATCAAGGCGTCGAGGTGCCGGTCTATGTCTGGACCGAAGCCGAGGCGACGTCGGCACGGCTGATGCCGGTGACGACGGCGTCCGACACCGGCAAGAAGCTGCTCTGCCCGATGCCCGGCCTCGTGGTCTCGATCGCGGTGAGCGAAGGCCAGGAGGTCAAGGCGGGCGAGACGCTGGCGGTGGTCGAAGCCATGAAGATGCAGAACGTGCTGCGCGCCGAGCAGGACGGCACGGTGAAGAAGATCCACGCGAGCGCCGGCGCGACGCTCGCGGTGGACGCGCTGATCTTGGAGTTTGCGTAGGCTCCAGACTGCAATAGTCGACCCTCACCCTGAGGAGCCGCCCCTGCGCGGCGTCTCGAAAGGGCGAGGCCACCAGCCGGGCCTTCATCCTTCGAGATGCGCGCAACACCGCGCTCGTCAGGATGAGGAATTGAAAGTGAGGCAAGTATGGCCTTTCGTTCCCGCCGCGAGAAACTTCGCTCAGTCCTGTCGGACTCAAACTGCGTCCACCCCGGCTCGGTGTATGATGCGATCTCGATCCGCATTGCCGAGGACCTCGGCTTTCCCCTCGGCATGTTCGGGGGATCGGTCGCTTCGCTCGCGGTGCTGGGCGACCCCGACGTCACGCTGATCACCCTCACCGAGCTTGCCGAGCAGATGCGGCGGATGTCGCGTGCCGCAACGCTCCCCGTGTTGGTGGATGCCGATCATGGCTACGGCAATGCGCTGAACGTGCGCCGCACGGTGCAGGAACTCGAGATGGCCGGCGCGGCCGGCCTCACCATCGAGGACACGCTGTTGCCGGCTGCTTTTGGCGAGACGAAGACCCAGCTGATCTCTCTAGAGGAGGGGGTCGGCAAGATGAAGGCGGCGCTGGGCGGCCGCAGCGATCCCTCTCTGGTGATCATGGGCCGCACCGGTGCGGCCGCGATCACGTCGATCGACGATGCGATCCGACGCGCCAAGGCTTATGAAGCGGCCGGCGTCGATGCGCTGTTCTTCACCGGCATCAAGGCGCGCACTGAGCTCGAGGCGATCGCATCCGCCACGAGCCTGCCGATCGTGCTCGGCGGCGTGCCGGAGGAGTTGAGCGCGCTCGATTACCTTGCGAGCCAGCGCGTTCGCATCGCTCTGCAGGGCCATGCGCCGATTGTAGCTGCGACGCAGGCTGTCTACGACACGCAGAAGGCCTTGCGAGAGGGCGCGGCGCCGAAAAGCCTCAAGGGCTTGGCATCATCGGAGCTGATAGCCCGTATCATGCGGGAGAGCGAGCTCAGGGCGCTCAGCGCCGATGTCCTTGGATCGAAGAAGTGAACCGGGCGATTCTCCAGGTGGTGATCTGCGGGCGCGTGCAGGGCGTCGGCTATCGGGCTTGGGTCGAGCAGCAGGCGAGGACGAGCGGCCTCGAAGGCTGGGTCCGCAACCGCCGCGACGGCAGTGTGGAAGCGCTGTTCGCTGGTGCGCCGAGACACGTCGCCGACATGGTCGCGCTGTGCCGCCACGGCCCGCCGTCGTCACGCGTCGACAGTGTCACCAGCGAGACCGCCAGCGCGGATGACCTGAATCTGCGCCGGGCCGGAGAGATGTTTTCGGTGCTGCCGACGGTGTGACGCTCGCAAGAGGATTGAATCCTCACCGTGGCAGCTTGGCGATTGCTTCGCTCAGCTCGTGGATCTCATAGGGCTTGCGCAGGATCGGGAAATCGCCGCGCACGCCGGCGGCGACATCGCTGTAACCGGTGGCAAGCAGGATCGGCAGACCGGGACGGATCTGCCGGAGGTGATGGGCCAAGCTGAGTCCATCCATCTTGCCGGGCATGACGATGTCCGAGAACACGAAGTCCACGGCGTCGTTCTCGATCTCGCGCAATGCCGCCTCGGCATCGGCGACCCGGCGCACTTCGTAGCCGAGTTGCTCCAGAAGACCGGTGCTGACGAGCGCGACGTCGGGATTGTCCTCGACCAGCAGCACCGTGCCGCTGCCGCGAAAGGACATCGCTTCCGCGGCGTCCCGTACCGGCGCATCCATGCCGCGCGGAAGCAGTATGGTGAAAGTCGTACCCTTGCCGAGTTCGCTTGCAACCTTCACCGTGCCGCCGGCCTGATGCGCAAAGCCATGCACCTGGGAGAGGCCGAGACCCGTGCCCTTGCCGATCGGTTTTGTGGTGAAGAACGGCTCGAAGATCTTGTCGAGAACGTCGGAGGGAATTCCGAGGCCGGTATCGGTGACATCGATTGCGACGAAGTCGCCGGCGAGGGGCGGCTCGTTCAGCACGACATTACGCGCCTGGATCGTCACCGCGCCACCGTCCGGCATCGCATCCCGGGCATTGATGACGAGGTTGAGCAGGGCAGTCTCGAGTTCGGAAACGTCGGCCTTGATCGGCCACGTGTCGGAATGAATGTCGAAGGCGAGACGCACGGAACTGCCGACCCCTGCGTCGAGCACCTCGCGGATGGCGCCGACGCGTTCGGCGAAATCGATCGCCTGCGGATTCACGCTCTGCCGCCGCGCGAAGGTGAGGAGCTGGTTCGTCAGCGCGGCGCCGCGCTTGGTCGCGGTCTCGATCGCGGACATGGCGCGCTCGAGCTTGGGGTCGCTAGTGGCGCTCTTCTTCAGGATGTGAAGGCTGCCACTGATGATCATCAGGAGATTGTTGAAGTCGTGCGCAACCCCGCCGGTGAGCTGTCCGAGTGCATCGAATTTCTGCGACTCGGCGAGCTGCTTCTGCATCGCCTCGAGCTTGAGTTGGGCATTGCGACGTTCGGTGATGTCGCGCGTGATCTTGGCGAAGCCGATCAGCTCACCGTCCTCGTAGATCGGGTCGATCACGACGCTGGCCCAGAAGAACGTGCCGTCCTTGCGGACGCGCCAGCCTTCCTCCTCGTATCGGCCCTTTTCCCGCGCAATACCGAGCGCTCGCGCCGGCTTGCCGTTGGCGCGGTCGGTTTCGGTGTAAAACCGGGAAAAATGCTGGCCGAGGATCTCCCCGGGCGAATAGCCCTTGATGCGCTCGCCGCCAATGTTCCAGCTGGTGATGGTGCCCTTGGGATCGAGCATGTAGAGAGCGTAGTCGGCGACCCCCTCAACCAACAGCCGGAAACTGCGCTCGCTTTCGAACAAGTCTCTCTGTTGGTTGAGTTTTTTCACTATTCCAGACCCCGCCTCGACCGGAAGAAACGCTCTGGTTGGCGAAATGTTCCCGCGCTCTGGGTCATTTTTGGGCAACAATCGCGAGCCTGTACACTGGCCGCCGGGGACCAGGCTCAGCGGACTGCTAGCGCCGCTGCGCTCCGGAACGTCGCGACGATCGCCCGCAGCGCCGCGAGCTTGGCGGGATCGCTGACCTTCGAATGCAGCATCACCTTCGAGCTGCCGAGTTTCGGCAGCCTGTGCGCCGGTCCGATGTCGACCAGCCCGGGCAGTGCGATCCGCCGCGCCAGCGGCGCGATTGCGAGGCCGGCGAGCGCGGCGGCAACCACCGCCGTGACACCGCCGCCCACGAAACGCTCGCGCCAGCCGATAGCGGCCTTGTCGAGCGCGCGCACGGCCACGGCGCGGACGCCGCAGGGTGGGGCGAGTGTCGCAAGCGGCAGCGGCGCTCCCTTTGCCAGCGTGAAGCGCCGGGACGCGAACCAACCGAACTCGTCTTCAACCAGCTTCTCGCCGCCCCGGCGGCTGCCTTCCTGGCGAACGATCACCGCGTCCAGTTCGCCCGCGTCATAGGCATCCTGCATCTCGCGCGAGAAGCCGATGGTGACAGCGAGAGTGAGGTTCGGCGACATCGCGTGCAGCCGCTCGAGAAGCGGCACCAGTTCGGGACCCGCCGCGTGATCGGAGATGCCGATCGTGAGCGAGGGCGCGACTGAAGCTTCGCCCGACAGCGCGCGATCATGCGCCTCCAACAGCGCGCGGGCGCGATCGAGGAAGGCAGCGCCGTCGGCGGTGAGCCGGACTGCGCGCGGCGAGCGCTCGACAAGGCGTCTGCCCAGCAACGCTTCCAGCCGCTGCAGCTTCAGGCTGACGGCCGCCTGCGTCGTGCCGAGCGCTTCGGCGGCTCGCGTAAAGCTCTGGAGGTCGGCGACCAGCAGGAATGCCTGGACCGTAGCGATGTCGAGGGTCATGGTCATTATGATCGATTATCACTGATATCGTCATCGATAAGGTACCAGGATGAATCCGGCAGGTCTAGCTTCTCGCCAACGCCGCAAGTCGCGCGACATCTCGAGGAGAACCGCCATGCCCCTGATCACCGTGTCCTACACCACGTCCCGCCAGTCGCCATCGCTCAAGGCCGACATCGCGAACGCCGTGTCCGAGCTGACCGCTGAGATCCTGCACAAGGATCCCAGGGTCACCGCCATCGTCGTGAAGTCGGTGAATGCCAGCGATTGGTTCGCCGGCGGCAGGTCGCTCGCGGAGCAGAAGCTCGCAAGCTACTGGATCGACATCCACGTCACCGAGGGCACCAACACCAAGGACGAGAAGGCGGCCTATCTCGCTGCCATGTTCAAGCGTATGGCCGAGATCCTCGGCCCGCTGCATCCCGAGACGTACCTGCATGTCGACGACGTCAAGGGCGACGCCTACGGCTTCGGCGGCCAGACCCAGGAGCGGCGCTATATCGCCGGCAAGCTTGGCATGTCCTTCGAGGCGGCGTGATGGCTGTCGTCGCGGGTGAGGAATCTCACCCGGTACCTGAACCGTGTGGAGCGCTTCCAAGAGCGCGGAAGCTCAGACCACAGCTTCAGGCGCCGGAGCTGTGGTCGGTCCGAACAGCTGCTCGAATGCCTGCCGGAGTGCGATGTCAACATCGGCCATGGTCGCGAGCTGGCCGAGGTCGACCAGCGAGGTGACGCCGTAGCGGGCGTCAGTGACGCCGCAAGGCACGATGCCGGCGAAATGCGACAGCTCCGGCTCGACATTGATGGCGATGCCGTGGAAGGAGACCCAGCGCTTCAGTCGGACGCCGATCGCGGCGATCTTGTCCTCGTGCCCAGGTCCCTTGTCGGGCCGCTTCACCCAAACTCCGACGCGGTCCTCGCGCCGCTCGCCGCGGACGTTGAAGGCGGCCAACGTGCGCAGAATCAGCTCTTCGAGGCTCGCGACATAGGCGCGAACGTCCGGCCGGCGACGTTTGAGGTCCAGCATGACATAGGCCACCCGCTGGCCGGGCCCGTGATAAGTGAGCTGCCCGCCGCGTCCCGTCGCGAACGTCGGGAATCGGGCCTCGAGCAGGTCGGATTCCTTGCCTGAGGTGCCCGAGGTGTAGAGCGGCGGGTGCTCGAGCAGCCAGACCTGCTCCGGGGCCTCGCCCGCCGCAATCGCGGCGACGCGGGCCTCCATGGCCGCGACCGCCTCCGGGTAGGGGACGGGCGCATCCGAGATCCGCCACTCGACTGGCTCGCCGCCCGAGGCGGAAAACGAGGTCAGGTCCAGCGCTTCACGCCGATCCTGGCTGGGGTTCTTGGGGGAATTAACCATTGGCTAACCATAACGTGGTGATGATCGCAGGCGCAAATGCCAGTCTTATGTTGCGACGGTCCTGACAGTGCCCACTCTCGATAAAGTCACCGTGGATCTCATGGTCGTCCTGGGGACGACCACCATGCCGATCCATCAGGTATTGCGTCTTTCCCGCGGCGCCATCATCGAACTGGACGCAACTGAGGCGGACGAGGTCAAGGTGTTGGCGAACAATCTGCCGGTGGCCTCCGGGGTCGTCCTGGTCGACCGCAACCGGATCGCCGTCGAGGTCAAGCAGATGCTGCCGCGCTCGCCGGGGACCCGGTAAAAGCCCAGGGCACGCGGTGGCAGCCTTTGCACGGGACACCGGCTTGGTCACGAGCAAATGGCCAATTGAGGCAGGGGCTGGAACTTTCCTGCAAAGCTTGTGGAATTCAGGGCCTCTGCAGGCTTGTACCCCTCTGATGGATTTGTTAGATCGGCGCCGTTGATCCGGCCGGCCTTCAAGCCTCAAGCCGGCATCCCCAAAGCGCTCGTGGCGGAACTGGTAGACGCGCTGCCTTGAGGTGGCAGTGAGTAAAATCGTGGGGGTTCGAGTCCCTCCGAGCGCACCACCGGCCTGTATTTCGGTTGAAATCGTCGCGATGCCCGGTCGGCGTGCGGAACGCAGGCCTGCGTTCAGTGCGAATTCCTCGGTCTCAAACGCTCGCCTTGGGCGCGCGCTCAGCCGCCCTCTGCGAGCTAGTTGTGATCGTTTCGTGCGACCTTCGAACGCCACCTGCATTCCGTCACGGCTCCCTGTCAGCCAGAGGGTGGATCGACGTCCTCGGCTCGGTCTGATCATCGTCTTGCACGCCGGCGCTGGTGACCGGTGGGAATATGCTGTCGTAGATGGCGCGAGCTTCGCGGATCAGGCGCTCGCGTTCGAGCTCGGATTTCGATACGAATCGAACGACGTTTTCCATGGGGGTCTCGCTAGGCAGCGTCCGCACGGCGCCAAATCGGGAATGGGTCCGGGAGCTTTGCCCAATCCGCGATGTTCATGGCAGGTCTTCCAGGCACGAGGCATGCGTCCAGGCGGGAGCGGATCGAGTCCTCGTCCATGTTGGTGCCGATGAACACGATCTCCTGACGACGATCGCCATAGATCTCGCTCCAGTTGGCGCGCAGCCGCGTCCGCCAGGCTGGATCGTCCGGCCATCGTTCCGTTGGCACGCTCGCCCACCAGAAACCGAGCGCCTCAGTGCGGATGATCGAGCCTGCCTGGCTGATTTCGCCGAGCCATTGCGGTCGGGTTGCCAGCCAGAAATGTCCCTTGGCGCGGATCACCCCCGGCCCGGGCTGTTTGATGAATTGGTCGAATCTGGCGGGATCGAAGGGGCGGCGGGCACGATAGACGAAATGCTTCACGCCGTATTCCTCGCTCTCCGGCATATGATCGGCGAAGCCATACAGCTCTTTGAACCAGAGCGGATGCTGCTGCGCCTTTTCGAAGTCGAACCGGCCGGTGTCGAGGATGCGGTCGAAAGGGACGCGGCCGTAATTGGCTTCGATGAGATCGGCCTCCGGATTGAGCGCGCGAATGATCTTGCGCGCCGCCTCGCGCTGCGCCGGGGTGGAATCATCGACTTTGTTGAGCACGATGACGTCGGCAAACTCGATCTGCTCGACCAGCAGATCGACCAGCGTGCGCTTGTCGTTCTCGAGCGCCTGCCCGCGTTGTTCGAGAAAGTCGCTCGACGAATAGTCCTTGAGCAGGTTCACCGCGTCGACCACCGTGACCATGGCGTCGAGCCGTGCCACGTCGGAGAGGCTGTCGCCGTCTTCGTTGCGGAAATCGAAGGTTGCCGCGACCGGTAACGGCTCGGAGATACCGGTCGACTCGATCAGCAGATAATCGAAGCGCCCGTTTGCCGCGAGGGTGCGTACCTCCTTCAGGAGATCGTCGCGCAGTGTGCAGCAGATGCAGCCGTTAGTCATCTCGACGAGCTTTTCGTCGGTCCGGGACAGCTTGGCACCGCCATCGCGAACCAGGTCCGCATCGATGTTCACCTCGCTCATGTCGTTCACGATCACCGCCACCTTCAGGCCGTGCCGGTTGTTCAGGACGTGGTTCAGCAAAGTGGTCTTTCCAGCCCCGAGGAAGCCGGACAAAACGGTGACGGGGAGTTTTTGCATGGAGATCAAAGAGCCTTTTCAAGGGGATACGGCGTCGGCGCTGGGACTGAGGCATCGGGACCGAAGTTGTTATGTTATAACATAACATTTGCTGGCTGCCAGTCTGTCAAGTCGCATTCGAGGAACCATCCCAGCATGGTGACTGGTCGCTACCCACTTCAGCCACGCCAAGTCTTTCCCGATCCGGCGAGCGAGGGTCCGGATTGTGCGGTCCGGCACGTTTGGGCGGCGAAGCCTTCGAGCACCGCGCGCGCTGAGAATGTCAGGGTGGGGAAGCGCAGCCCGGCGTGAAGGCGCACGGGGCAAATTCCGAGTCTGCCGCTGCTTCGCCGCGGTTCGGAACCAAAGCCTCCGTAAGCGCATTCGCAACGGGTCGCAAAATGCGCCTGACGGTGGAGGACGATGAGGGACAGCACGTCGGAGGTGGCCCCAATCAGGGAGGCCGTTCACCTCTGCATCGACATGCAGCGCATTTTCGCCCCCGGCGGTCTGTGGGCGACGCCCTGGATGGAACGGGTTCTGCCCACGATCGCTTCGATCGTTGCGCGCCATCAGGACCGAACGATCTTCACGCGCTTCATCACTCCGCAGGATCCAGAGGATCGCCGGGGCCAGTGGCAGAGCTATTTTCGGCGCTGGCCGCAGGCCACCCGCAGGCATCTGCCGCCATCCGCTCTTGAGCTTGTGCCGGCCTTGGACCGGTTCGTTCCGCCGGCCGCCGTCATCGACAAGCCGGCTTATTCGGCGTTCAGCAATCCCGGTCTTGCAAGCCTGCTCGTTGAAAAGAAGGTCGGCACCGTCGTGATATCAGGCGCAGAGACGGACGTCTGCGTGCTCTCGACGGTCCTGAGCGCCGTCGATCTCGGCTTCAGGATCGTCATCGTCGAGGACGCGCTGTGCAGTTCGTCCGACGTCGGGCACGATGCGCTCATGACGATGTATCGTACCCGCTTTCATGGCCAGGTTGACCTGGTGACAGCGGAGGAGCTGGCCGAGTTCTGGCGGGAGTAGGAAGCGGAACACGATCCGCGATCGCAGAGGCGCGCAACACGCTCCCAGCGTTCAAGCGACCGCGACGTCAGCAGTCATCGAGTTCGCGTGCGGCAGCCGCGCATCGTCCGTGCCGGATCGAATGCTCAGATAGGCCGGGTCGAAGCCGGCGAGCCGAACCAAGCCCGGCCAGTCCGTGATCGTCAAGGTCCTGCCTTGCCATTGCAGCAGATTGGCGCGGCGCAGCTCCTGGATAGTGCGATTGGCGTGAACGGGGGAGATGCTGCAGGCCGCGGCGAGGTCGGACTGGGTGAAGGGCGAAGACAATCTGAGGTCTCTGGCAAGGCCGACGATTTGCAGCCGCACGGTGATCTCGCATAGCAGATGCGCCACGCGGGTCAGTGCGTCCCGGCTGCCGAGGTTCACCGTCCAGTTGCGCTGGATCGCGTGTTCGGCGAGGAGCATCAACAGCATGGCCTGCGACATCGCCGGCGAACGCGCTGCGACTTCGCGGAAGAAGCGGTGCGGCACGAGGGCGACGATGGCGGGTCCGAGCGCGATCAGATTGCCCTCGATGCGCGGGCGATGGAGGGTGTGCAGGTTGGCGATGTCGCCGGGCACGCAGATCGCGGTGATCTGCCCATCGGCGCTCTCGTGGTTCTGCCAGGACAGATATCCTTGGAGCAACAGGCAGCAATGGGTCGCCTCGTCGCCGTGCCGCAGGATGATCTGATGCGTGCCGAAATGCGCAATGCTGCTCGGCATGTCCGCAAGCAGGTCGAGATCGTCGGTCGTCAATTCGACGAGGCTCGTCAGCCGATCGGCGAGTTTCGAGAAAGCAAATCCTGCCTGCATGTCACGTCCGATTGCCAACCCCCGTGTGCGACATTGACCGAGGAGGGGGACAGGAGGCATTAACCTTTGATACGTTTGCTCCGAATGCGAGCGGCGGAGCGAGACAAACAGCCGGAACTCGCAATGCCCGCGCGGCTCGCCCACCCAAATCTCTCAATTGACGTTGTCGCCGAACATGTTGCGAACCGCGGTGGTAACGGCGGCAACGCCGCTTACGCCTTGCATCAGCCCAATCTCGCCTTGCTGCTCATGGCGAATGGCGTGGGCCATGACGCGCAGACGCGGATCGCCGCTGCTTCGCCACATCTGGTCGGCCATCCTGACTGCACCCCGGTGATGCCTGCTCATTATCTCGACAAACAGCGCGTCGAACTGGTCCGGCGGCGCAGTCCTGATCTGTCGCATCTCGGCCGGCACCAGAAAGCCGGGCATCGCCGCACGCTCCTCCGTGCTGCAGTCTGGCATCTCCGTGTCGAACCAGCTCAGCCACCAGTTCTCGAAGATCCGGTTCTCGCCGCTTTGGCTCGCGACCATCATCATCGCGAGCTTTCGCAGGTGCGGGTCCTGCGCGCGCTCCGCGCCAACCCGCGCCAGCTCGATGCCCTGGGCATGATGCGCGGTCATGTGACGGATGTAGGTCTGGTCCTGATCCCTGTCGCGGCCCATCCATGGCAGCTCGTGACCATGACTGCCAAAGAATGCGATGGTTCCGAGCACTACAACCGCAGCCAGCGCGCCGGTGATCCAGGCGTTGGTGAACCGCACGTCGCGCCGCGGCGCATTGCCGTGTCTCCAGCGCAGGCGGGCGAACAGAGGATACATCACGGCCGAGGAGCCATGGACAAGCAGGCCGATCCAGTAGGGCTGCTGCAGCGTGAACAGCGGCTGCCAGAACGGAAACAGCGGCACCAGCACGAACCATTCCATGCCGGAAGAGAATACGGCCCAGGGCAGCGCGAGCAACAGGATCGTCATCGGCCGCAAGTCTGCGGTCCAGCGCCCGAGCACGCCGAAGAAAACCAGAGCCCAGGAAAAATCCGCCCATTGGTGAAAGGCGATCCCGGTCAGGATCGTGCTCCAGGATGGCTCGGAGCTGATCGCCCAGTCGCGCGCGGGAATGGCGGCGACCGTCATCCAGTCGACCGCGGCGTCGCGGCCGATGCGGGCGGCGGAGAGCTGGCTGACGATGGTGGAGAAAGTGCTGCTGATCAGGCCGAGCTCGGCGGCGGCGATCCAGCTCGAACGCCGCCGCTCCCCGGTAGCGGGTCGCGGTCCACTGCCAATTGCTGGTCGCGGCTCCGCGTTCACGTCAGCTGCTTGAGCTTCTTCAGCGGATTGAGCTCGCTCGGCTTGTCCTGTTCGTCGCGCCCGCGCTCGGCTTGCGCCTTGCCCTCATCGTGGAGATCCTGGTCGCCGATGATCTCGCCGACAGCCTGCTTCGTCTTGCCTGCGATGCGTTGCTGAAGACCCTTGGTCTTGCCCATGAGCTGCCTTCCGATATGTCTGCCTGCGGGCTCACGCCGCTGGCCCCGGCGCCTGAACGGGGGCATTGGGCACCGGGGCTGCGGTTTCGTCCAAATTGCCTCCGGCGGCGGGGGAGACGCCGAAGGCGTTGATCAGACGCGCTGGCGCCCGGATGGTTCCTGCTTGCGATCACCGAGGCTCGAGCGCGATGATCACGCCTTCGTTGCCTCGAAGCAGGATCGAAGCGTCAGCCGACGGCCCGGACGGCCGGTCCAGATGCGTCGACATCACCAGGCGACCGCGACCTTGCCAATGGAGTTTTCGCGGCTCGGCTGCGATGTTGAGCGCGACCAGAATTTCGTTGCGGCCGTCGATGCGTTTGTAGGCGAGGACATCGTTCTGCGAGCGCAGCGGTTCGTAAGCGCCGCATCGCAGGCCGGCATGCTCGTGCCGCAAGGCCATCAGCCCGCGAAACAGCGCCAGGATCGACCGCTCGTCGCGCTGCTGTACGGCAACGTTGGCCGCGCCATCGGGTGGCTCCAGCGGCAGCCAGGGATGGCCCGTGGTGAAGCCGCCGTCGCGGCTGTCATCCCATCGCATCGGCGCGCGTTCGGGATCGCGGCACAAACCATATCCGGGCACGAGCTTCTCGAAGGGATCGCGGACGCGGTCGGACGGAATGGGGACGCGCTTGCGGCCGATCTCGTCGCCCATGAAGAAGAACGGCGTTCCCCGCAGCGTCATCAGCAGCATCGCCACGACACGCATCTGCGGCTCGCCGATCTTGCTCGCGATCCGCTGCTTGTCGTGGCCGCCGATGACCCAGACCGGCCAGGCATGATCGGGAATGGCACTCAGATAGGCATCGATCGTCGCCTGCAGCGACGGGGCGTCCCATTGTGAATCGAGCAGGGCGAAATTCAGGGGCAGGTGCAACCGCGGCCGGTCGTTTCCGTAGAAGTGCCCGATGCGGTCGGTCTTGCCCTGGACTTCGCCGCACAGCATGCGCCCAGGATAGGCGTCGATCACCTCCCGGATGAACTCGATGCAGTCCATCGTTTCCGGTCTGTCGTCGGTGAACACGGGTGTCTGCCGCTGCGGCGGCGGCTTGCCCTCTGCTTGCGGATTCGGCGGATTGTCGCGCAGCAGCTCGTCCTTGATCAGGACGGCGCTGGCATCGACGCGAAAGCCGTCGACGCCGCGATCGAGCCAGAAGCGCATGGCATCGGCGATGGCGGCCCTCACGTCCGGATTGCGCCAGTTCAGGTCGGGCTGCTCGACCAGAAAGGAATGATAGTAATATTGTCGCCGCGGCTCGCACCATTCCCAGCCGCTGCCGCCGAACCGGCTCAGCCAGTTGTTGGGCGGGCCGCCGTTCTCGGCAGGATCGGCCCAGATGTACCAATCGGCCTTGGCGCTGTTGCGCGAGCTCGAGCTCTCGACGAACCATGCGTGATCGTTCGCGGTGTGATTGGGGACGAGGTCGAGAACGAGCCGGATGCCCGCGGCGTGCAGCGCCTCGACCAGGCGGTCGAACTCCTCGAGGCCGCCGAAGGCGGGGTCGACCGAGCAATAGTCGGAGATGTCGTAGCCGAGGTCGCGGAACGGACTCTTGTAGATCGGCGTCAGCCAGACCGCGTCGACGCCGAGCCACTTCAGGTAGTCGATGCGCGACATCAATCCTGCGAGGTCGCCCTTGCCGTCGCCGTTCGAGTCCTGGAAGGAGATCAGCGCGATCTCGTAGATGACGGCGGATTCCCACCACGCCGTTTCGTCACGGGACGCGACGCTCATCGCCTTGCTTCACCTCGCTACGACCGGCATGCGCTGCGATCTGCCTTGCCGCAGTTCTGGCGTTCTCGATGCCCTTGGGGAAGCCGCTGCGGTTCGGGTAAAGCTTGCGCCGTGCATCGCGAGCCGGGCGTCGCGGCTTGGTGTCCTGTGCGGCCCGATAGTCGAGCACGGCGATACCGCCGACCATCAGCAGCGCCAGCGCGATGTTGCCCTTCTTGGGATTGTCAGCCGTCAGCCCCGATAGCAACGCGGCGGCATCGAGGCCGTCGCCGCCGACGCGGGCCCACAGGCCGGCGTTCTTGTCGACCGAGAGCGACATCACGCCGGCCAGGATCTCGCGCACGCCGAAAGCGCGGACCAGCGTCTCATGGCCTTCCATGCCGACCGCTTCCGTGACGCGTCTCGGCGCAAACAATTCGAAGGCGCCGAGGCCGATGCTGAACCAGCCGAGCGCCCGCGCGAGCTGGTCGGCGGACTGCTTCAGGCTCGGCCCGCCCTCGACGATCTTGGGGTCGCCCTTGGTGCGTACGATGTTGGAGAAATGAAACATGAGTCTGCTCCTCAGGGCTTCAGCACGACCTTGACGCAGGAATCACGCTTGTCGCGGAACACCTGGTACATCTCCGGTCCCTGGCTGAGTGGGACGGTATGGGTGATGACGAAGGACGGATCGATTTCGCCTTCTTCGATGCGGCGGAGCAGGTCGTCGGTCCAGCGGTTGACGTGGGTCTGGCCGGTCCGCATCGTCAGGCCCTTGTTCATGAACGCCCCCATCGGAAGCATGTCGGACAGACCGCTGTACACGCCTGCCACCGAGATGATGCCGCCCGGCCTGCAGACATAGATCATCTCGCGCAGCACGTGCGGCCGATCGCTCTCTGCCATGACCATCTGCTTGGCGCGGTCGAGTAGCGTGTCGGGCAGGGACGGCATCACGTGCGATTCCATGCCGACGCAGTCGATGCACTTTTCCGGCCCCTTGCCGTCGGTCAATTCCTGGAGCCGCTCCACCACGCTTTCGGTCTCGAAGTTGATCGTGGTGGCGCCGCCGGCTTCCGCCATGCTGAGCCGCTCAGGCAGGCAGTCGATCGCGATCACCTGGTTGGCGCCGAGCAGGAGGGCGCTGCGGATCGCCATCTGGCCGACCGGGCCGCAGCCCCAGATCGCGACCGTGTCGGTCGGCTCGATGTCGCATTGCACGGCGGCCTGCCAGCCGGTCGGGAAGATATCGCTGAGGAACAGCAATTGCTCGTCGGGGATTCCCGCGGGCACCTTGATGTGGGTGGCATCGGCGAAGGGCACGCGCAGATATTCGGCCTGGCCGCCCGGATAGCCGCCGGTCAGATGCGTGTAGCCGAACAGGCCCGCGGTGGTGTGGCCGAACACCTTGTCCGCCAAATGACGCTTGCGGTTGGTGGTCTCGCAAACTGAAAAATTACCGCGCTTGCACTGGTCGCATTCGCCGCAAATGATCGTGAAGGGCACGACGACGCGGTCGCCCTTCTTCAGCTTGCCGTTGACGCCCGAGCCGACCTCGACCACTTCGCCCATGGTCTCGTGGCCCATGATGTCGCCGGGCAGCATGCCGGGAATGAAGTTATGGAAGAGATGAAGGTCGGAGCCGCAGATGGCGCAGCTCGTGACCTTGATGATGGCGTCGCGCGGGTCCTGGATCTCCGGGTCGGTGACGGTGTCGCACCGGATGTCCTCCTTGCCGTGCCAGACCAGCGCCTTCATCTCCGTCCTCCCGTTTGAACCAGCTGGCTTCTAAGTCCGGGAATGAACGATGGTTGCTATCGTCCCGCGCAAATTATTCGCACTGCGCAAAATAGGAACGAGAGGGCAGGGCAGCGATTGGAGGTCATCACCTCGATTCTAGGAATGTGCGCATGCCCGCCAATCAACTCGCCATCGTCACAGGCGCCTCAACCGGTATCGGCTTGGAACTCGCAAGATGCTGTGCCCAGGCAGGTTTTAACCTCGTCGTCGCCGCGGACGAACCGCAGATCGAGCGGGTGGCCGTCGATCTGCGCCGCCTCGGTGGAAGCGTGGAGCCTGTCGAGGCCGATCTCGCTACGACCGAGGGTGTCGACAAGCTGTGCGCAGCCGTCGGCGACCGGCCGATCGATGCGTTGCTGGCCAATGCCGGGGTCGGCCTGGGCAAGGCCTTTCTCGACCAGGACTTTGCCAGGGTGAAGCACCTCATCGACACCAACATCACCGGCACGCTGTATCTGATCCACCGCGTCGGCAACGGGATGCTCCGCCGCAATGCCGGCCGCATCCTGATCACCGGCTCGATTGCCGGCTTTATGCCCGGGAGTTTCCAGGCCGCCTACAACGGCAGCAAGGCATTCCTCGATTCATTCTCGTTCGCCCTGCGCGAGGAGCTGCGGGACAGCGGCGTCACCGTCACCTGCCTGATGCCGGGTCCGACAGAGACCGAGTTCTTCCGCCGCGCCGAGATGATGGACACTAAGGTCGGCACCGAAAAGAAGGACGGCGCCTACGATGTCGCCAAGGTCGGCTTCGATGCGATGATGCGCGGGCAGGCCGACGTCGTCGCCGGGATGAAGAACAAGATCCAGACCACGGTCGCCAACGTCACACCAAACGAGATGCTGGCCAAGCAGCACCGCAAGATGGCGGAGCCGGGCACGGCAAAGTCATAGGTTTCGTGCGCGCTTTGGCGGCGTTCGCCGCGGCGGCAGTCTCGAATTCGTTCAGGTAGGGAGAGACGATTCACACAGCTTAATGCGCAGCGGTCCGGTAGCGGTCACATTTTGACCGATGGAGAAAGGGGGCAGCGATGGCTATGAATCGTGTTGAACTGGCCTTTATCGCGACCGCTATCACGGGTTTCCTCGTGATGCTGGCGGCGCTCGTCTGGATGATGATGAGCTGACTTGGGGAGGTTGCCGCCTTGCGCGTCGCGCTACCTTACGCCGCAGTCATCCTGTGCCTGGTCGTGACGGCCTGGCTTGCCTTCGCGCATTTGTTCTGATCGTAGGTCGGCGGACTCGGGGCCGCGGGCTTGTCCGGTCGACGGCGCGAGCGAGCTGCGCAGATCGAGCTTCCTTCTATTCTTGTGCTGCGATGCAGGCCAAATGACACGCCTCGTGCTTGGTCACACCCTGGGCTCCGCGATGAGCCCAGTCAGCTTCTGCGCCATCGCGGGAAGATCGATCGGCTTTTCCATCAGCGGCACGTCCTGAAACTCCGGACCGAGCGCGACTTTGTCGTACCCCGTGGTGAAGACGAACGGGACGTTTCGCGCTCTCAATTCGCGGGCGATCGGAAAGACCATCTCGCTGCGGATGTTGACGTCGAGCACGGCGGCATCCAGGACGCTGCCGTCGCGCAGGACCCTGAGCGCGTCCTCGAAATCACCGAAGGGCCCCGCGATCTCCGCGCCCATTGCCCGGAATGTCTTGCCGATGTCATCGGCGAGGAAATACTCGTCCTCGACCACGAAAATGCGACGCCCCGCGAGCGGTGCGCCCCGGTGCGACCATGCCGTCATGCTGTCAACCTCCTAGGAACATAAAACGGCGCTCCGCCTTGGTGCAAACTGCAAACGATGCAATCGGAGGCGAGTTCCATGAGCAACCGTGACATCATAGTCATCGGGGGCTCGGCGGGAGCCACTGCGCCACTGAAGCAGATTTTGGGCCGTCTGCCCGCCGACTTGCCGGCCGCCGTTTTCGTCGTGCTGCACATCCCGGCGCAAGGCATCGGCATTCTCTCCACCGTTGCCAGCAGAGCCGGGCCGCTTCCCGTGCGCCAGGCACAGAACGGCATGAAGATCGCGCCGGGCCGGATCTATCTTGCCGCGCCGGACCATCATCTGCTGCTGTCCGGGGATCACATTTTCCTCGGCCGCGGACCGCGCGAAAACATGGTGCGGCCCGCGATCGACGCCCTGTTTCGCTCCGCTGCCCTCTACCACGGACCGCGCGTGATCGGCGTGCTCCTGAGCGGACTGTTGTCGGATGGCGCGGCCGGCCTCAACGCCATCAAACGCTGCGGGGGGATGGCCGTGGAGAAGGACCCCGCGGACGCAATCTCAGAGGAGATGCCGCGGTGCGCAATGGAAGCGACGACGGTCGACCTCTGCGTTCCCGGCGCCACAATGGGTGACGTGCTGTCCGAACTCGTCAGGGAGCCGGCCGGCGCCGCCCTGGCCATCCCGCCCGAGATCAGGCTCGAGGTCGAGATCGCGGCCGGGGAGCGCATCGGCAGCGACAATCTGGTCGCGGTTGCGGACCCTGTCGGGCTGACCTGCCCGGCGTGCGGTGGCGTGCTTTCGAAAGTCAAGGACGCGCGCCCCATGCGCTTCCGCTGCCAGGTCGGTCACGGCTTCACGGCCGATGCGCTCGCCAAGGAGCAGGAGGGACGCGTCGACGAAGCCCTGCGCGTGGCGCTGCGGATCATCGAGGAGCGGGCAGAACTGGTGCAGCGGATGGCAGCCGATGGTCGGCGCAGCGGTCGCGCTGCCGTGGCCGAGATGTACGAGGCCAGGGCGGTCGAATATCGCGAATACGCCGACATGATCCGGCGCGTCGTGCTGAAGTCGCTCGACCGTCCCAACGGCGAACGGGAAGCTTGAAGGCTTGCTATGGCCGTCTCCCTTGCCGAACGCACCGCACAGCTCGAAGCCGAGCGAGGTCTGCTGGTGAAGGCCGATCAGGACATCGAGGAGGGCTGGCGGCGCATCCACGATCAGGAAGATCGGGTTCGTGAGCTCATGGCTGGCGGCCACGATACGTGCCAGGCGGAGCGGCTGGTCAGCCTGCTCAAGCAAACCGTGGTGGAGTGGGAGCGGCACCGTGTTCTGATCGCGGAGCGGGTCGAATATCTCCGCCAGGAGGTCGCGGCGGGATAGCACGCAAAGGCATCTCTCCTGAACTCTGTGCTCAGCTCGGATATGGCGTTGAGCTGCCATTCCGCTACTGGCGCCAGCGCTCGTTCTCCGCCAGCAGGCGGCTGGCGTCTGCGTTGGCGCGATCGGCGCGCCTGATCAGATCGGCAAGCTCCTCCCAGATTGGCATTGCGGGTTCCTCCGCTAGCGCCGGCGAGTTTGGACGCGGCAACGGAGCTGACGACGCCCCAAGTTCAGGGACATTTTTGCGTTTAATGTGTTGGGATAATATCGTTTCCTGTTATTTGCAGAGGCCGGGGCGCCATTGGTCCCGGAGCGAACGAGAGCCACCAGAGCCATGCATGACGTCGGCGACCAGCCGGTCCAGGGAGAGCGCCAGATCAAGACTCCGCTGATCATAGGGGTGGGCGCCTCGCCCGGCGCCCTGGACAGCATCGAGCGCTTCTTCAGCAGGCTGACCATCGGATCCGATCAGGCGATCGTGCTGGCGCTTCAGAACCATGAAGCCTTCAACGAGCGGCAATTGCGCGAGATCGTGCAGGCGTCCAATGGCGGCAAGCTCACCGATATCAGTGACGGCCACCCGATCGAAGGCGGCTCGGTCTATCTCTGCCCGCCGTCGATGATCACCACGATCCAGAGCAACCGGTTCGCGCTGCGCAAGGCAGAGCAGGCGCCCGGCGAGCGCGCAACGATCGACAGCTTCCTGGTCTCCTTGGCGGAGGAGCGCGCCGAGCAATCGATCGGCGTCGTCCTGGCCGGCACCGGCGGCGATGGTACGCTGGGCACCGCGGCCCTGAAAGACCACGGCGGTCTTGCCATCGCCGAGAAAGTCGCAGGGCTTGATGAGCCTGAGCACCTGCGCGACGGCAACACGCCCGCCGCGATCGCCGACTATGTGCTGCCGCCGGAGGATATCCCGGAGCATATCCAGGTCTATGCTCGTCATCTCAGGCGACTGGACGAGAAGCAGGGCTTCGACGAGGTTCTGGCAACCGCCGCGACCTCGCTGTTCCGCATCGCCGATATCCTGCGCAGCAGGACCGGCAATGATTTCCACGGCTACAAGCAGAACACCTTTCTGCGCCGCGTGCAGCGGCGCATGCAAGTGGTGCGGATCGACGACATCGCTGCTTACGCCGATTTCCTGCGCAACGACAACGACGAGGCTCAGCACCTCTTCAATGACCTCCTGATCGGTGTCACCGAATTCTTCCGGGACAAGCGCGAGTTCGAGGTGCTGGAAGACCAGATCATCCCGAAGATATTCGAGGGCAAGGGAGCGGGCCAGCAGGTGCGCGTCTGGGTACTCGGCTGCGCCACGGGCGAGGAGGCCTATTCGATCGCTATTCTCCTGCGCGAGCATATGGCGCGCATGGATTCCGTGCCGCAGGTCCAGGTCTTCGCCACCGACATCGATGGACGCGCGCTTGCGACCGCCCGCGTCGGGCGTTATCGCACCAATATCGAGGCGGATATGACCGGCGAACGCCTGACGCGCTGGTTCGTGCGCGAGGGCGACACTTATAGCGTAGTGAAGGAGCTGCGCGAGATGTGCATCTTCTCGCAGCACAACGTCATCAAGGATGCGCCGTTCTCCAGGCTCGACCTCGTTTCGTGCCGCAACCTGCTCATCTATCTCAATGCCGAGTTCCAGAACCGGGTCATCCCGCTGTTTCATTTCGCGCTGCTGCCGGAGCGCTATCTATTCCTCGGCAATTCCGAGAACGTGACCCGGCACCCCAAGCTGTTCGCGCCGGTCGACCGTCGCGCCCGGATCTTCAAGAAGCTGGAGACCGGAACCCGGCTGCCGCCTGAATTTCCGATTACGACCGCGGCCGGCCGGGTGCCGGTCGAGGTGCCGGCAATACGCTCGTTCGGCTCCGACGTCGGCCTGGAGCGGCGCGCGCAGCGCATCGCGGAGCGCTATGCGCTCGCCTATGTCATTACGGACGACAATTTCCAGGTCCAGCATTTCTCGGGGCGTACCGGCCGCTACATCGAGCCGATGGCAGGCGCTGCTACGCTGGACCTACTTCAGCTCGTGCACCGCGATCTGCGTCTGGAGTTGCGTACCGCGCTCTGCAGCGCCGCCGAAACGAACGAGCCCGCCCATGCCGAGCAGGTGCAACTCGGAGTGAACGGTCAACGCCTTCTGGTCGACATCACCGTCGAGCCGATCCAGGACGGCGGCGGGGACCAGCGCAATTTCGTCGTTCTGTTCAAGGAAGGTCCGGTGCGAAGCGTCGAAGCCGATCAGAGCGGCACCAACGCGTTGGTGCGCACCGAGCAGGTGGAGCGCCTCGAAAACGACCTGCGCGCCACGCGCGAGCGCCTTCAGGCGACCATCGAGGAGCTCGAGAGCACCAACGAGGAGCTGAAATCCTCCAACGAGGAATATCAGTCGCTCAACGAGGAGCTTCAGTCCGCGAACGAGGAGCTGGAGACCTCGCGTGAGGAATTGCAGTCGGTCAACGAGGAACTGACGACCGTCAACGGCGAACTGGCCCACCGCGTCCAGGAATTGACGCGTGCTACCAGCGACCTGAAGAATTTCCTCGAAAGCACGCAGATCGCGACCGTATTCCTCGACAATGATCTGCGGGTCATGAACTTCACGCCTGCGATTACGCAGATCCTCCACCTTGTCGAGACCGACACTGGCCGGCCCGTCGGTCACATCAAGGCCCGCGTGCCGATCGAGGAGCTCTATGATGACATTCGTCGGGTGCTGCGCACGCTCGCCAGCGTCGAGCGCGAGCTGAGCGCGCCGGACAGCGGCACGCGCTACATCGTGCGCATCCTGCCCTATCGCAGCATCGACAATTTCATCGCCGGCGTCGTCCTCACCTTCATCGACGTTACCGCAATCACCCGTGCCGAAGAGCGACAGCGCCTGCTGCTGGCCGAGCTCCAGCACCGCGTTCGCAACACGCTCGGCGTGGTGCGCTCGATTGCGCGACGCTCGGCGGAAACGAGTTCGACCGTGGAGGAGTATGCCTCTCATCTCGATGGCCGGCTGAACGCCTTTGCACGCACGCAGGCGCTCGTGACTCGAGATCCCGAAGGCGGCGTCGATCTCGAATATCTCGTGATCGAGGAGCTGCTTGCCTACAATGCCCGGGAAGGCGAGCAGATGCGGGTTTCGGGACCGAAGGTGCGCTTCCAGCCCAAGGCGGCAGAGACTTTCGCGCTTGCGGTCCACGAGCTCGCCACCAATGCTCTGAAATACGGCGCCCTGAGCCAGCCCAGCGGGCGGATCGAGGTAACTTGGCGTGTGGACGAGAGCATCGAGCCGGCGGAGCTGCTGTTCGAATGGCGAGAGCGCGGCGGGCCACCCGTGAGCCCGAGGCCACGGAAAGGATTCGGTACCGAGCTTCTGGAGCGTACGCTGGCGTTCGAGTTGAAGGGGCAGACCACGATGGTGTTCAATCCGTTAGGGCTGCAATGCACCATCGCCATTCCCCTGAGCAAGCGCGCCTTCCATACACCGGTGGTTGCCCTCTGATGCCGTTGTCGACAGCCGATCGCAGCGTTTTGGAGCCGGTCGTTCGCCGGCTGGGCGCGCTCAGGACGTTGTCGACCGAGGCTCGGGCATCGCTCGAACTTGCCGTTCTCGACGGTCTCCAGCGGGCCGGCTCGGGCGAAGACCTGGTAACGGAGAGTGATCCCGTCGATAGCGTCCGGGTCCTGCTGTCGGGCTGGCTTGGCCGCTACAAGATGCTGGAGGACGGCCGCCGCCAGATCGTCAACTTCATCTTCCCGGGCGAGAGCTGCGATGCGCACGCCTACCTGCTGGGCGAGATGGACCATTCGATCATGACCCTGACGCCGGTAGTCTATGCCGAGATAAAGCGCGCTCGCTTCGAGAGCCTGCTGGCGAAAAACCCGACGCTGTCTGAGGCTTTCTGGTGCGAGACGCTTCTCAACAATGCAATCCAGCGCGAATGGGCCATCAATCTCGGCCGTCGTGTCGCGCTCGAGCGCGTGGCCAATCTGTTCTGTGAGATATTCGAGCGGCTCCGCCCCGTGGGCATGATCGACCGCAATTCCTGCATCATGCCCGTGACGCAAATGGATCTCGCGGATGCCACGGGACTGTCCGTGGTTCACCTCAATCGGACACTTCAGGAGTTGCGTGGGGCTGGGTTGATCGTGCTGCGCGAGCGGACACTGACCATCCCGGACCTTGATGCGCTCAAGAACGCGGCGTTGTACTCGCCGAGTTATCTGCGACTGTATCGAGGGGCTGAAATGACCCGATGAGCCCGGCGTCCTTCGCGCGGGTTTCGTCGCCGCAAGTTGGTCCGGCCGGAAGCGTCCTTACACGTCACCACGTTTTGCGACGCTGCTCTCCTGGTGATCATCACCTTGTCCGTTTGGTAAGGGCTCGTGAGTTCTCCGGCCGAGAAACGTATCCGGCAGGGGAAGCTCCAGAGCTTTTCGTGCCTCGCGAATGGCGTCGCGAACCTGCTCCACGTGCTTCTCGTCCGACTGCAACGGAAAATGGATTTGCTTCGCCATCAGGCGCTCCCCGAGTTACGCAGGCGGGAGCACCATTGGTCTCTCAGCCACCGGCGCCTACGGGCAGAGCCTCAGCCGGTGATGGAGTGACCTTATACCAGCCGTGGCGTTTCGGCGAGCGGAAACGGGGCGCCGCCTGGCAATTCGCATCCCGGTCACCGGCTCTTGGTTGAAGAAGCGCCGCACCTGTTGCAAGCACTTGATCTAGGTTAGTTCTTTGAGCTTTTTGAGCCATTGGCTCGCTTTGAGTAACCTATGCAAGAGAACGCAAGCGAGACTCGTCGCACGATGCGGGATGCCTGATGCCCTGTTTGCACGCTCCGCACGCGCTATCGAAGAGAGCCGCTCCCTCCGGGAGCAGCACAGGCGAGATGCGGACCACTACCGCGAGACCGTGAACGATTTGCGTTTGGCGATCATGGACAGCGCGATGCTTCGCTCCGAGCTCAAGGCGCACCGGGACAACGAGAAACCGTGACCCTGGTCTTTTTGTGTGGATGCGCAACCCTTGTCCGTCTCGCGACGTTGATTGCTCGTACGGCCGTACGGCCGGCGCCTCATCGACGTCAGCACGCAGTGGCGCGCTCGGCCTCAAGTCCCAGGAGAACGCCTGATGACGCGACATCGATTCAAGCAAGTCGAGAATTTAGAGACGCGCTTGGCCGCGGAAGCTGAGCGGCTACGCGAGGAAGCCAAGGCGCTTCCGCCCGGCGCGGCGCGGGACGCCACGTTGCGCAAGGCGCGTCAGGCGGAAACGGGGTCTCAGATGAGCGAATGGCTACGGTCACCGGGCCTGCAGCCGCCTCACTGAGGGCGGGATGCCCGCAGCACGCGGCGGGAACGGGTTAGATCTCGGCGCGTAACGATGCGCTGATGTCGTGGGCAGAAACCTGAAAATGAGCGCCACGTCCATCGTCCCCGTTGCGTCCGGTTGTCGCCCCGGCGGTGCGTCGGTCAGCGCCGTTTCGCGGCTTTGGTTCGCCGGTTGTACGGCGAGCGGTTGACGGGTCTCAGAGAAATTCCTTCGCGTTGCGCCTTGCTCCGAATGGCCGCGACCGGGCGTTGAAGCTTGATGCTCATCACGCCGGTTGGCGTGTTGCCTTTCGCAAGCTGCTTAAGCTTGCTCACGTCCGCAGGAGTCCAAGGCTGCCGCGCCCGACGCTTGTACGCGGGATTTGCCTTGCGCGGTCCCTTGCGGCCGATCGGTGAGCCCGGCCGTTTCCATGCTGCTTTTGCCATGATGATCCTCCTTCAAGTCGTTCTTGAACATGCGAATCAGCATTTCGGTTCCGCCGTATCTGGTGACCGAGAGCCAAGCCTTCTCCTCGGCAAAATCTCGCGCCGTTAACTTATGGAAATGCTGGAACCGGAAGTCGCGGCGGAAGCTACAAACGCGCTTCCGGAACTGGGCCGCCCCGACCGGCAGCGCCTTTGACTGACAAGCGACTTGGGGCCCGGCGCCAACCTCCTGCCGGGCCAGCTTTCTTCAATCCCAAATCCAATGTGAAAGCCCGATGACCGCCAAACGTAACCGCAGGAAACAGACCCAATCACTTCAGGAGCGGCTGGCCGCATTCGCCGAGAACGCCCGCGAACGAGCGCGCAGCCTGCCACCCGGCAGGGAACGCGAGATGCTGCTGCGACGCGCCAAGCAGAACGAAGTGACCTCGAACCTGACAGAGTGGCTGAGCGGACCCGTGTCCCCAAGACGTGGACGATCATGATGGGGAGCATCAAGCATTACCGCGCGTTCCAGATCGATCCGGACGGGCACGTGTTCGGATGCATCAATCTGGTCTGCGACGACGACGAGCAGGCCAAGCGCGAAGCGGCCGCGCTCGTGCTGGTCCACCGCATCGAGCTGTGGCGGCTTGATCAGCGGATCGCGAAATTCGATGCGCCGCAGGAGATTGCTCGCCAGTAGAGCCGTGGGAACTGCGCGCTGCGTCCCGGGTTGGCCGAATGATATCGACTTGCGGACCAAATCAAAGATGACCGGCGCACCGCCACTTGAATGCCTGATCGTTGGCGGCGGCCCGGCCGGGCTGATGGCTGCGATCTATCTGGCGCGTTTCCGCCGCAGCGTCTGCGTCGTGGACGCGGGCGCGAGCCGGGCGGCGCTGATCCCGCGCAGTCACAACGTCCCGGGCTTCGTCCACGGCCTGTCCGGCACCGAATTGATCGAACGGATGTCGGCCCAGCTCGATGATCTCGCCGTCGTACGGGTCGAAGCGGAGGTCACGGCATTGCAGCGGCACCGATGCGGTTTCGAAGCGACGTGGAACGGTCGCGTGCATCAGGCGGCCACCGTGGTTCTCGCCTGCGGCATCGTCGATACTCATCCGCCATTCGCGGAGTGGCGCGCGGCGGTCGCGGACGGACTCCTGCGCTACTGCCCTATCTGCGACGCTTTCGAGGCCGCAGGCCGCCGCATCGGCGTCGTCGGGCCGCTTGATCGTGCGGCCGGCAAAGCGCTTTTCCTGCGTGGCTACGCGCGCGACGTGACGCTGCTTGCGACCGGCGCGGACGACCCGAAGGCCGCAACGTCGGAGCTGTCCGAGGCGGGTGTCGGAATCGTGTTCGCGCCCGACCTGCGCCTGACGCGACGAGAGGGCGGCGTTGGAGCGGACTTCGCGGACGGACGTACCGCGCAGTTCGACATCGTCTATCCTGCGATGGGCGCGGAGGTCCGCTCTCAGCTCGCGACGGCGCTGGGCGCCGACCACGCCTCGGACGGTCATCTGAAGGTCGACGATCATCAGCGCACGTCGATCGAGGGGCTCTACGGCATTGGCGACGTCGTCACCGATCTGCACCAGATCTCAGTCGCCTTCGGGCACGCTGCAAATGCCGCCTGCACGATCCACAACAGTCTGCCGCGGCGCCTGGCCTGAGGGAACGAAGTGCGCGCCTTCGTCTTGACTGGGCGGACGCGAGGGAAGAGCCCATGCTGGAAGAGAAGCTCAAGGAAGCCATTGTCGACGAGTTGAAGCGCCAGGCTGCTGACCGGCCGCAATCGCTGCAGGTCCAGGGCGCGGCAGACGCGAAGGGCTCGGAGGAGCTGACCGTCAACGGCAAGATCGACCTGGGAGCGCTCGCCATGGTGATCGCTGGATCGGTCGCCGGCGGCCCCTAGCCGGGTTTCCTGCATCCTCACAACATTCGTGCGGAGCGCCGCAACGACTGCGGCGGCTGACCGAATGCTCGGATGAAGGCCCGGCGCATCCGCTCGGGGTCGCGAAAACCCGTGGATCGCGCGACACGCTCGATCGTCTCTCCGGAGGACTGCACCCGCTCGCGCGCCACCTCGACGCGCAAGCGCTCGACCGCCTTTGTCGGCGTGGATCCGGTTTCGGCGATGAAGGAGCGGACGAAATGCCGGGAGCTCAGCCCCGCGCGCTCGGCCAGCGTCTCGACCGTGAGCGGTGCATCCAAATTCTCGCGCATCCACGACAACAAGCTGCCGAAGCGGCCGTTCGGCGTCTTCAGCTCGAGCAGACTCGAGAACTGCGATTGCCCGCCGCTGCGGCGATGATAGAGCACGAGCTGGCGTGCGGTTGCCTGCGAAATCTCCTCGCCATGGTCCTCCGCGATCATGGCGAGTGCCAGATCGATTCCGGCCGTGATGCCGGCCGACGTCCATACGCCGCCGTCGCGCGTGAAGATCTGGTCCGGCTCGAGCCTGACCTTCGGATAGCGCCCGATGAAGTCGCGGGTGCAGGACCAATGCGTCGTTGCGCAGCGTCCGTCGAGGACCCCGGCTTCGGCCAGCAGATATGCGCCGGAGCAAACGCTGGCCATTCGCACGCCGCGGCGCGCCAGCCGTTGAATGAAGGCGATGGTGGCCTTGCAGCGCGCCGCAGCTTCGACGCCCTCACCACCGGCGACGAAGAGCGTCGTGACCGAGCTTGCCGATCGCAGGCTGCGCGCCAGCATCTCGGTGCCCGACGAGCTGCGCACGGCACCGGCCTTCGCCGCGACATTGATCACGCGCGGTGCATTCCGCGTGTGGCGTCTTGCGATCTCGAACACCGAGATGGGGCCGGCCGCATCCAGCAACTGGAATTCGGGAAAGATCAGAAAGCCGATCATGGATGCGTCCAAAAATGAGGGAATTACGCCGTTTCCGACCATAAGGCCAACATGGCAGGCTTGCATCGTCAAGCGCGATGTCGAGGTGGTTATGTCGGACCCGTTGCAGATCGGTCTTCTGGTTTTTCCTCGCGTTACCCAGCTCGATCTCACCGGTCCTGCCCAAGTCTTCTCCAGCCTGCCTGACGCGACGGTGCATCTGATCTGGAAGCGCATCGAGCCCGTGCCGAGCGATTCCGTGATCGCGCTGACGCCGACCGTCACCTTCGCCGATTGCGCGCAGCTCGACGTGATCTGCGTCCCCGGCGGTTACGGCACCGACGAACTCATGCTGGACGAGGAGGTGCTCGCGTTTCTGCGCCGGCAGGCGGGCAGGGCGCAGTATGTCACGTCGGTCTGCACCGGCTCGCTCGTGCTCGGCGCGGCCGGCCTGCTCGAGGGATATCGTGCGGCCACGCACTGGACGGCGACAGACGCCTTGCCCTTCTTCGGGGCCGAGGTGTCGCGGGAGAGGGTGTGCATCGACCGCAACCGCATCACGGGCGGCGGCATCACCGCCGGCATCGACTTTGCACTCACGCTGGTCTCCATGTTGAGGGGCCGCGCGGCTGCGGAATTGATCCAGCTGCGCATGGAATACAATCCTGCGCCGCCTTTCCAGGCCGGCTCGCCGGAAACGGCGCCGGCCGCGATCGTCGCAGCGATGAAGGAACGGGTTGCGCCGGCGCAGGCGCGGCGGCTGGAGCTCGTCAGGAAGGCTATCCGCCAGGAATGATAGCGCGGCGATTTCGGGGCAATCATCGGCGACGATCGTCGCGATGTCAGAGCGGAGGGGAAGATGGTGGATCGGGCAGGGGCGTCACGGTCATGGCATAACCGGCTTTGCCGGTCGGCTTTCGGTTTCATCCTGGCGCTGGGTCCGGTCGCATTCGCCGAACGAGGCCAGGCCGCCGATTTTTCCGGTGGCGCGATCCGGATCGGCATCATCAACGACCAGGCGGGACCCTTGTCGGATCTTGCCGGACCGGGCTCCGTCGTCGCCGCGAAGATGGCGGTCGAAGACTTTCAGAAGGCCGCGCCCGGGCTCAAGGTCGACATCATCGTTGCCGATCATCAGAACAAGCCGGATATCGGTGCCCAGATCGTCCGCAAATGGTTCGACGTGGACGGCATCGACATGGTGGCCGACGTCGGAAACTCCGCCGTTGCGCTCGCCATCCAGTCGATCGCGCGCGACAAGAACAAGATCGTGATCTACTCGGCGGTCGGCACCACCGACATCGGCGGCAAGCAATGCGCGCGCACCGGTCTGATGTGGTTGCACGACAACTACAATCTGGTCGCCGGCTCGGTTCGCAAGCTGGTCTCGCAGGGATACGACAGCTGGTTCTTCATCGCGTCGGACTATGCGTTCGGACGCAACATGGTGGATGTCTCCCAGCGCGTGCTCGCAGCGACCGGCGCCAAGTCGCTCGGCGCGGTTTTTCATCCCTTGGGAAATGCGGATTACAGCTCGTTCCTGCTCCAGGCCCAGGCGTCCAAGGCCAAGGTGGTCGCGTTCGCCAATGCCGGCGAACAGCTCGTGACCTCGATGAAGCAATGGAACGAATTCGGAATGCATACGGGGCCTCAGAAGGCCGTCGCCGAGCTCATGTTCCTGACCGATGTTCACGCCATGGGTGCCGAGACCGCCAAGGGCCTCACGACGGTCACCGCCTGGTATTGGGCCCTCAACGAGGCGACGCGGGCGTTCGCCCAGAGATTCTACAAGCTGCACAACGCCATGCCGACCGCGCCACAAGCCGCCGTCTATTCGGCCGTCCTGCAATATCTGCGGGCCGCGGCTGCCGCGGGCACGGATGAAACCAATGCTGTCCTGGAGAAGATGCGGTCGATGCCCGTCGACGATTTCTATGCGCCGGGCGCGCGGCTGCGCGCTGACAACAAGCTGGTGCACGATTTCCATCTGGTCGAGGTCAGAAAGCCTGCGGACGTAAAAGCCCCCTGGGACTACTACGACGTCGTCGAGACTATCCGTGCCGAGGACGCCTATCTTCCCCTGGACCAGAGCGAATGCCCGCTGCTGAAGACCTCGCAAAAGTAGAGCATCGCGCCGCGTCGAACTTGCGGCTCTTGAAGCGAGCCACTCAGCCATACTCCTCGCCGATGCCGTATTCCCGGTAGATCTGCAGCGGGTCGAGCTCGGGAAACAGACGGCATTTGGCCTGGGCGAGGTGCAGGCTCACCGCCGCCGGCTCCTTGCCGTTTGCGAGCAACTTTCGGATATCCTCCATATGCGCGTTCGGCTGGTGCTTTGGCTCGAGCTGCTCCAGCGCGACCAGGGCGGTCGCGAGCGCCTCGGTCAGAACCCAGTCGTCGTGGCCCGTGATTCCCTTCTTCGGCATCGGAAGAACCTCACATGTGGCGGTCGCAGCTTACCGCGACTTCCGCCAAATCGCCATTGAGAGGTTGCGGGCGTGCTGCGGGGGCGCGCCGATTGGTCATGCTTCGGCTTGCCTTGCGGCCGCGTGCGGCTAAAAGGCGAAGAGTTGCGGGGCGATCGTATCTTTGTTGAAACGAACTTGGCGTAGACGGGCCGCTGCCGCTTCCAGACTGGCCGTTCCGGTCTGGGTCCCGATCCCGAAATCGCAACGCCGTTGGGTGGCGCCCCGCAAGGTTCGAGCCAGCATGGTCTTCCTCAGCTTCGTCTACCGCTTCCTCACCAATTTCGCCTTCATGGCGGTGGTCTATTTCAGCCTGAACTTCATGGAGAAGTACCCGAACCGGGCGATCCTGGCGATCCTGGTGCTGGTCTATGCCGCCATGCGCTCGGCCTCGACTCTGCGCGCGTTCTACTTCTTCCAGAAGATCGAGAAGCTGGAAGCCGAGACCAGGCGCCTGCAGGCGCCCATCAATGACGGTTCAGGCGGAACCATGACGCGCAAGCAGGTCGTCGCCGACGTTGCGCGGCTGCGGCGCGACGGCGAGCTCAAGTCGTATATGGACCTGTTCTTCCTGGCCCTGATCGTGCTGCTCTGCGTCGCCGCCATCCTGCGGCAGTGAGGACTTAAGCGCGCTTCTTCAGGCTGGCGACGCGGGTCGGACGGGGCGCAGTACCCTTGGAGGCCGCGCCCTTGGGGCCTCCGCTCTTCGTGTCGGCGCTCTTGGGTGCAATATCGAGGGGCTGTGCGGCATGATCCGTTGCCACCGGCGCCGCATGAGCCGTACGCCGTAGCTGCGGCTTCTTCGCTGGCTTGCCTTGCGCTGCCTTGTCCTTGGCCGCATGAAAGGCCTGGGCGGCCGTCGCCAGCCGTGTCGCGGCACGCCGCGAAAGAGTCGTCGACAGCAGCACCTCGACCGAACCTTCCGGAATCGCGAAGAGCGCGCGGCCCGGCACCGGCAGGGTCGCCGCGACATTGGCCTGTGCCATCGTCCGGCGCGGCAGTAGCGGCTGATGCTCGGCCCGGGCATTGAGGTCGGCCAGAACGGGAGCCGGCAGCATCCGGGTCTCCGTGAACACGAAATGTGGCACGCGCGGCCAGCGCGCGATCGGCGTCGTTTCGGTCGGCGGACGCAGCAGCCATTCGACTTGCGTGGTCGGTGTCGCCGGGCGGTCGGGCGTGGCGGGCACCACATGCACGATGCGATAGCCGCGCGCCTTGAGGTCGCGGATGATCTTCGGCAGCGCCGCCACGGTGCGGGCCTGGATGTCGTGCAGCAGCAGGATGCCCTTGCCCTTCGCCTCCAGCCGCTGGATCGCGAGCTGGTAGACGCGGTCGGATGACACATGCCGCCAATCGTCGGCCGGGAAATCGGCGCTCCAGACCTGGATGCCGCGCGAGATCAGATGGTTCTCGACGCCCTCGGCGCGCATCAGGCCGGGAATGCGGAAGAACGGCGCGAGCTGGGACGGATCGGTCATCGCAGCCGACGTCCACTCGATCCCGCCGTTGATCTCCGCCTCGGCCTTTTCGATCGGCATCCGGTCGAAGGTCAGCGGATGATCCATGCTGTGGGTGCCGACGGTGTGGCCTGCCGCGACCAGCTTGCGGACGCCTTCCGGATTGGCCTTGGCCTGGTTGCCGACGATGAAGAAGGTCGCCTTGATGCATTCGTCGGCGAGGATCTTGAGCACCTGGTTGGAATATTTCGGGATCGGACCGTCATCGAAGGTCAGAACGACTTCATGGTCCTTCAACGGCAGCGTCTCGCGATACTGCATGGTGCCGATTAGTGGATGCTCGCGCGGATCGACCACGAGTGTGCGGGAGGTGCCGAGGGCATCCGGGTTGCCGGGACAGTCGGCCGCAAGTGCCTCCGGCGAAGCGGTGGTCAGTAATCCAAATAACAGGCCAAGGAACAGGCCACGGGCGGTCCACGATCGCGTCCGCAGAACAACGCTACTTCCGATCATGAACCCGGTCTGCCCTCATCCGCGTTTGCCGCCTTAATAGGTCGGACACGCCCCAAAATGGTTCAGGTGCACTAGCCCGACCATCTTTGCACGCGGTAGCATGAACGGAGTGTTAATTGGGCCCGGATCAGCCCATTTTGCGCCTGCGTGACATTCCCGCATCAGCGCGCATCGGCGTTCTTCTGTGATTTGCCCGCCGGCACGACGTGGACCACCCGATAACCGTTCTCCTTCAGATACCGCAGAAAGGCCGGCATCATTGCAGCCGTGCGCGCCTTGTTGTCGTGAAACAGGATGATGCCCCTTCCGCTTGCGGCAAGCCGCTCGGTGACGAGCTTCAATTGCTGCTCCGGCGTCATCTCCTCCCAGTCGCTGGCCCATAGATCGGCCCCGAACACGACGATGCCACGCGACTGGAGCAGGTCGAGCTGTGCCTGCGTCGACTCGAAATAGGGAAAACGGAAGAACGGCGTCGAGGGCGTCGTCGTCGAGGTGCCGTGCAGCGCCAGCTCGTCTGCAGCGATGCCGCGGTCGATGTCGGCCATCGCCTTCTCGAACGGGATGTGCGCCATGAACGGGTGCGACCAGGTGTGGTGGCCGACGGTGTGGCCCTCGCGTGCGATGCGCTTGACCATGTCGGGATATTGCGAGGCGTGCCGGCCGATCAGGAAGAAGGTCGCGCGCACGCATTCCTGCGCCAGCGCCGCCAGCACCTTCGGCGTCGTCGGCGGGTTCGGCCCGTCGTCGAAGGTCAGCACGACCTCGCGATCGGCCAGCGGCAGCGTCTGAGGGAAGCTCTTCAAGCCGACGCGCGGATACGTCTTGGCGTCGACGCTCAGAACCCGCGAGGTGCCGAGCGCGTCCTTGCGCGGGCACTCGGCGGCTTCAGGCGAGCTCACGCCGAGGAGAGCGGCCAGCGCCGCACCTGACATCATCGACGTCCATTTCAGTGGAAGCATCTTTGTCATTGCGCTTGGAGTTGCCTTGTGGGTATTGGCTAACCGTCAGCCCAGATCACCCGTTCCAACCTGTCAAACGGCGAGGCGCGCCATGGATGAACATATGGACGTTGCCCCATCCGCCTCGGATTCGGTACTCGACCACGTGCCGATGCGCAATGAGGACGGCGAGATTCGTCACGAATTCGTCGAGGAAATTGCCCGTGCGATCGAGGCCGGCAACAGCGCGGCGCTGCGTTCCTGCGTCGCGGAGCTGCACGAAGCCGATCTCGGCGATCTGATCGGCGCCCTTGAGCCGGACGACCGCGTCCGCCTGGTCGAGCTCACGGGCCGCGACTTCGACTTCTCCGCATTGAATGAGGTCGACGAGGCCGTCCGCGAGGAGATCCTCGAGGAACTGCCGCCGGAAACGGTAGCCGAGGGCGTCCGCGAGCTCGAGTCGGACGACGCGGTCGAGCTGCTGGAAACCCTCGATGAGGCCGAGCAGGAGGAGATTCTCGAAAAGCTGCCGCTCAAGGAGCGCGTCGCGCTCGAGCGCAGCCTGCTGTACCCGGAGAATTCCGCCGGCCGCCGGATGCAGACCGAGTTCATCGCCGTGCCCCAGGATTTTACCGTCGGCCAGGCGATCGACTACATGCGCGAGACGCCGGATCTGCCCGACCGCTTCTACGAGATCTACGTCGTCGACAAGGACCAGCACTGGCTGGGCGCCGTGCCGCTCGACGTGCTCTTGCGCACGCGCCGACCGGTGGCGTTGACCGAGCTCACCGACGAGGACCGCCGCCGCGTGTCCGTCCTGGAGGACCAGGAGGAGGTGGCGCGCATGTTCGGCAAGTACAACCTCGTTGCTGCACCCGTGCTCGACACCCAGGACCGTCTCGTCGGCGTCATCACGGTCGACGACGTCGTCGACGTCATCGAGGAGGAGGCGGACGAGGATCTCAAGGCGCTCGGCGGCGTCACCAGCGACGAAGAATTGTCGGACACCTTCCTGACGATTGCGCGTGGCCGCTTCAACTGGCTGCTGGTGAACCTCGCCACCGCGTTCCTGGCGTCCTCGGTGCTGGGCCTGTTCGAGGGGCAGCTGGAGAAGATGGTGGCGCTTGCGGTGTTGGCGCCGATCGTGGCGAGCCAGGGCGGCAATGCTGCGACCCAGACCATGACGGTAGCTGTGCGGGCGCTGGCGACGCGCGAGCTCGGCTCCTCCAACGCCTGGCGCGTGGTGATGCGCGAGGCCCTGGTCGGTCTCGTCAATGGCCTGGCCTTCGCCGTGATCACGGGCATCGCCGCGGTCGCCTGGTTCAAGATCCCTGGCCTCGGCATCGTCATCGGGCTGGCAATGGTCTGCAACCTCATTGCCGGCGCGCTCGGCGGGATCCTGATCCCGATGGCGCTCGAACGTGTCAGGGCCGATCCGGCGGTCGCCTCCGGCACCTTCGTGACGACCGTGACGGATGTCGTCGGATTCTTCTCCTTCCTCGGAATAGCGACGCTCTGGTTCGGGTTGAGGTAACCGTCCACTCGCTCTCTCCCCGTCATTGCGAGCCAACGGGTCCGCGCGAAGCGCGGCCCGATGACAGGCTCCGCGAAGCAATCCAGAATCCTTGCCGGTTTCGCGATCTGGATTGCTTCGTCGCAAGGGCTCCTCGCAATGACGGAGTATGGGACAGCTGCGCCAGCCACTCGTGTCGTCCCGGTCGTGCCGCGCCGCGTCCGGGGCGCAGGACCTTTTAATCCGAACTTAAGCGACCTGACGCATCATCGCGTGCGACTGGGGGAATGAGCATGCGGTTGCGGCTGAAGGCGGACGGGCGGATTGTCGAATTGCGGGACGGACATGAATTTCCGGTCCAGTCCGCAGTCAATGCCGCGCCCGGGGATACCGGCCCGCTCGCGGTGCGCGATTTGCGCCGCCGCGCCTGCCTGACCCAGATGGAGTTCGCCGCCAAGCTCGGCGTGCCCGTCGAAACCATTCGCAACTGGGAGCAGGGCAAGCGCGCCCCGCGAGGCCCGGCACGCGCGCTCCTCGCCGTGATCGCGCACGCGCCGGACACGGTGTTCCAGGCGCTCGCCAAGGTCTGACGCACACCTCCCGTTAGCATTGTGCTGAATATTCGGCCGGGTCGCTGCGGCTTTGGTTGGCAGCGTCATGAGCCGGGTCCATAATGACATCTGGGGCTGCCGCAACAGAGAGGATTCCTCATGCTGTTCGTCGAGGCCAATGGGGCAAGAATCCCCGCGATCGGGCTCGGGACCTGGGAGCTGAGCGGAAGGCCTGCGGCGCGCGTGATCGAGCAGGCGCTGCGGCTCGGCTATCGCCACATCGACACCGCCCAGGCCTACGACAATGAGCGCGAGGTCGGCGACGGCATGCGCGCCTCCGGCGTGCGCCGCGATGACGTCTTCCTCACCACGAAGGTGTGGACCAACCATTTCGCGCCCAACGATCTCGAACGCTCGGTCAAGGAGAGCCTCGCGCGGTTGCGGCTTCCCTCCGTCGATCTGTTGCTGCTGCACTGGCCCAATTCGCACGTGCCGCTCGCGGAGACGCTGGGCGCGCTGTCGCACGCCAAGACCATGGGGCTGACCCGCCACATCGGCGTCTCCAACTTCACCGTGGCGCTGATCGAGCAGGCGGTGGCGCTATCGCCGGAGCCGCTCGTCTGCAACCAGGTCGAATATCACCCTTATCTCGACCAGGCGAAGGTGAGGGCGGCCTGCGACCAGCACGGCCTCGCACTGGTCGCCTACAGCCCGATCGCCAAGGGGCGCATCAAGACCGACCAGACCCTCGCGGAGATCGGCCGCGCCCACCGCAAGACGCCGGCGCAGGTGTGCCTGCGCTGGCTCTTGCAGCAGAATGTCGCCGCGATCCCGCGTACCATGCGGGTCGAACGCCTGTCGGAAAACATCGACGTCTTCGATTTCGAGCTTTCGGACGACGAGATGGGCCGCATCGCCTCACTCGCCAATCCCGGCGGACGCCTGACCGACTTTGGCTTTGCACCGAAATGGGATTGAGGGGAGACCGCGGTATGCTAACAGCAGGGCGGCAATCCAAGATCGGTCGATGGAACTGCGGACAATCATACGGACGGACGTTGCGGCGTCGGCGATCGCGCATCTGACCCTGGTAGGACTGATCATCCTGATCAGCGAAGTCCATCCGTTTCAGGCCGGCGCGCCCGAGACGGTGACGGTCGATATCGTCACGCCGGAGCAAGTGAAGCAGGAGGAAGCCAAGGCCGAGCAGAAGGAACAGGCGAAGGAGAAGCCGCCGGAGCCGACTCCCGATCTGAGATTGCCGAAGCTGGATCTCACCGACAAGTCAGAGGCTGCGGCCAAGCAGCAGGCCGCCGCGCCATCGCCGTCGCCGCAGGCCTCGCCTGAGCCACAGCAGAGACAGCCGCAACCCTCGCAGCTGCCGAAGCAGCGCGAGGCTGATGTGCAACCGCAGCCTCGACAACCCTTGACTCAACAACCGCCGCCGCAGCAGCTGCAGTCCCAGCCGCCACCTCAGGCGATGCCGCAGCAGCAAACTGTGCCGCCGCCGGCTTATCCATTGCCGCAGCCGGACGTCACCGTGAAATACGGCGTCATGCTGGGTCTGCCGCCCGAATTGCCGGTGGAGCCGAAGGGCGCACCCAAGGACGACGGCGGCGACGCCAAGGACTCGTTTGCTGCGAAGCTTCCGCCCGAAATCATCGCGGAGCTTCGCCGTCATTTGAGAAGCTGCGCCAAGCTGCCGGCCGGAGTGGCGCCGACCGACAGCGTCCATGTCAAGCTGCGCGCCGTGTTCGCCACCGACGGCACGCTGGCGCGCGAGCCGATCCTGATCGAAGCTCCGCCATCTGCGAAGGGCGTGGCCATCGTGAAGTCCGCGATGAATGCGCTGCAGAGCTGCCAGCCCTACAAGATGCTGCCGGCCAATCTGTATCAGGAGTGGAAGGTGATCGACCTGCCGTTCAGCCCCCGGGATTTCGGAAGCTAGCATCGTAGCCCGGAGGGAGCGCAGGCGAAATCCGGGGTCGCTCGCCCGGCATCTCGCACCTTCCCGGAATACGCCGGCGCTCCACCGTGTCCGCGGCGTGCCTGTGTCGCCCTCTGTCAATCCGCGCGCGCGAAAATATTCCGCTTTACCGAAATTCGGAAACGGCGTATGTGTGGCCCATCCCGGCTCATCCTTGAGGGGCGATCGTGTGGTCGTCATGTTCGCGAGCCGGGCTTGCGGTGGACGCGGCAGCGTCGTGCACGAGAGGTCAGGGGCAGGGCGGATTGCTCTCCGTGAGCCNATCCGCGCGCAAAAATATTCCGCTTTACCGAAATTCGGAAACAGCGTATGTGTGGCCCATCCCGGCTCATCCTTGAGGGGCGATCGTGTGGTCGTCATGTTCGCGAGCCGGGCTTGCGGTGGACGCGGCAGCGTCGTGCACGAGAGGTCGGGGGCAGGGCGGATTGCTCTCCGTGAGCCYGCGACCGCGTGCGGACGAGCGGCGCTGACAGGTTCGTCCCGCCGGTGCTCGATGGCAACGTGCACAAGGCCGTCGGAGCCGGTGGGGTCAAGCGAACCGCGCGTACGGCAAAA